>JAYTEJ010000637.1:0-2072 GCA_043735365.1 Acidobacteriota bacterium | reverse complement strand
TCGAGCTGGTGCGCCTCGTCCACCACCGCATAACTGCACGACGGAATCACCTCCCCGTAGGCGCTCTGCCGCACGGCGGCATCGGCGCACAGCAGATGGTGATTGACGATGACGATGTCGGACTCGGCGGCGCGCTGGCGCATGCGGGTGATGAAGCATTCGTGGTGGCGCGGGCACTCGGTGCCGATGCAGTTTTCGGTCGACGCCGAGATGTTCTTCCAGAACGGCAGGTCTTCCGGCAGGTCCTCGATCTCGGCGCGATCGCCGGTCTCGGTCTCGCGGCGCCACTCGTCGACCAGCCGGACGTAGAGCGTTTCGTCGGGGGTGCGGCGGAAGCCGGGGTCCACGGCGCCGAAGCCGGACACGGCACTGCCGTCGCGGTAGGCGTCGAAGCGGTGCAGGCAGAGATAGTTGGCGCGCCCCTTCATGTAGGTGGCGGAGAAGGGGACCCCGAGCGCGTCGCGCAGCACCGGGAGGTCCTTGTAGAAGATCTGCTCCTGCAGGTTCTTGGTGCCGGTGGAGATGAGCACCCGCTGGCGGCTGAGCACCGCCGGGACGAGATACGCCAGCGTCTTGCCGGTGCCGGTGCCCGCCTCGGCGAGCAGGACCCCGCCGTCGGCGAAGACGCCGGCAACGGCATCGCTCATGCGCAGCTGGCCTGGCCGGGCCTCGAAGCCCGGCATCGCGGCGGCAATCGGGCCGTCGGGGGCGAAGGCGGCGCGGACGTCCCCGGCCAGGCCGGCGGCCGCCTCCGTGCCCTGGCCTATTCGGGATAGAGCGGGAAATTCCGGCACAGGGCCTCGACCTCGGCCCGCACCGCGGCGAGCACGCCGTCATTGTCGGGAGAGGCGAGCGACCTCGCGATCAGCTCGGCGATGGTGTCCATCTCGGGCTCGCGCATGCCGCGGCTGGTGATCGCGGGGGTGCCGATGCGGATGCCGCTGGCCACCATCGGCGGATTGGTGTCGAAGGGGATGGCGTTCTTGTTGACGGTGATGCCGGCGCGGCCGAGCGCCGCTTCCGCCACCTTGCCGGTCAGTCCCTTGGAGAAGACATCGACGAGCATCAGGTGGTTGTCGGTGCCGCCGCTGACCAGCCGGAACCCCGCATCCGCGAGCCGTGTCGCCAGGCGCTGCGCGTTGGCGACGATCTGGCGCTGGTACTCGACGAAGCCGGGCTCCATCGCTTCGCGGAAGCAGACCGCCTTGGCGGCGATGATGTGCATCAGCGGCCCGCCCTGGACCCCGGGAAAGAGCGCGCGATCGAGGTCCTTGGCATGCGCCGCGCGGCACAGCACCATCCCGCCCCTCGGGCCCCGCAGCGTCTTGTGCGTCGTCGTGGTCACGAAGTCGGAATGGGGCACCGGGCTGGGATGGATCTTCGCCGCCACCAGCCCGGCGATGTGCGCCATGTCGGTGACCATCGGCGCGCCGACGGCCCGCGCCACCGCGCCGATCCGCTCGAAGTCGATCACCCGCGGGTAGGCGCTCGCCCCGACCATGATCATCTGCGGACGGTGCCGGTGCGCGAGCCGCTCGAGCTCCTCGTAGTCGATGCGCTGGTCGTCCTGGCGGACGCCGTACGGGACGATGGTGTAGAGCTTGCCGGAGAAATTGAGCGGGTGTCCGTGGGTCAGGTGTCCGCCATGGGCGAGGTTCATGCCGAGGACCGTGTCGCCCGGCTTGAGCAGCGTGAAGTAGACGGCCATGTTGGCCTGGGCGCCGGAGTGCGGCTGGACGTTGGCATGCTCGGCGCCGAACAGCGCCATGGCGCGCGAGATCGCCAGCGATTCCGCGACGTCGACGAACTCGCAGCCGCCGTAATAGCGCTTGCCGGGATAGCCCTCGGCGTATTTGTTGGTCAGCACCGACCCGGCCGCCTCGAGCACGGCCTTGCTGACGAAGTTCTCGGAGGCGATGAGCTCGAGGCCGCTGTTCTGGCGGTGCCGCTCCTGGCCGACGGCGGCGGCGATTTCAGGATCGGACTCGGCCAGCGACCGCCAGCGGAGCGGCGTTTCGGTGGTGGTGGTCATGGTGCTATCCCTGCGATCTCGCGCCCTGCGTCTGGACGCG
>JAYTEJ010000636.1:0-3260 GCA_043735365.1 Acidobacteriota bacterium | reverse complement strand
TTCACTCCACCCTTCATCGACGCGGTCATCCGCCGGTTGGGCGGTCAGCCGGAGCCACCGCACGATACTGGTGCGGCGGTCCACCGCCTTTCGCCAGGTGATCGCCAGCAGCCAGGTGCGGAACCGGGCATCGCCGCGAAAAGCTCCCAGCTTGCGGAAGGCCGCCACGAACGCCTCCTGGGTAACGTCGTCTGCCTCGGCCGGCGAGCGCACGCAGGCCAGCGCGGCCCTGAAAACGGCGCGGCGATGGCGCTCGACGAGCGTCCCGAAGGCCTCGGCATCGCCCGCCTGGGCGAGCCGCACGAGGTCCAGGTCGGGTGTAACCTCCGCCGGGGACACCGCTGCGCTGGCCGTCACACAATCTCCAGACGGCCCGGCCGGGTGGGCGGTTGGAATAAAGCGGGGATAAGATCGAGAGAATGTTGAACCACGAACAGCTCCTGAAGCTTATCCGGGACCGCATGGATCACCCGGCCACCCCGGGGGAGCTGCTGCAGGCCCTCGACCTGCCGCGCCAGGAGCGCCCGATTTTCAAGCGCCTGCTCGCCGACCTGGTCGAAAGCGGCGCGCTCGTCGAGACCCGCGGCAACCGCTTCGGCCTGCCTGACAGGATGAACCTGATCGTCGGCAAGATGGTCACCCATCCCCGCGGCTTCGGGTTCGTGGTGCCGGATCGCCCGCTCGAGAACATCAAAGGCGACCTCTACATCGCCGGCAGCAACCTCAATCAGGCCATGCACGGCGACCGCGTCGTCGCCAGGCTCGAACGCGTCAGCGACGATCGCGCCGAAGGGCGGATCGTCCGCGTGCTCGAGCGGGGCTCGGCCACCGTGGTCGGGCGCTTCGACGTCGATCCGCTCGGGCTCGGGTTTGTCGTGCCGTTCGATCGCCGCCTGATCATGGATGTGCAGATTCCGTCGGGCGAACACCTCGACGCCGCGCCCGGCGACATGGTGGTGGTCGAGATCACGCGCTGGCCGACCCCGACCCGCGGCCCGCTCGGCCGCGTCACCGAGGTGCTCGGCGACATCAACGAGCCCGGCGTCGACAACGAGATCATCATCCGCAAGTTCGGCCTCCCGGACGCCCACAGCGAGGAGGCGGTCGAGGAGGCCCGCCGCGTCGGCGACACCGTCCGCGCCGCCGACCTCGCCGGCCGCACCGATTTCCGCGCCCTGGTGACCGTCACCATCGACGGCGAGCACGCCCGCGATTTCGACGATGCGATCACGCTCGAGCGGCTGCCGAACGGGCACTACTGGCTGGGTGTGCATATTGCGGATGTCGCGCATTATGTGCCGGAGGGAGGGACGCTCGACGAGGAAGCCTACGAGCGCTCGACCTCGGTCTATTTCCCCGAGCGCGCCGTCCACATGTTCCCGTCGGAGCTCTCGACCGGCATCTGCAGCCTCAAGCCGCAGGTGGACCGGCTGGTGCAGTCGTGCCTGATGGAAGTGGATCCGAAGGGCAACGTCGTCCGCTACGAGCTCCACGACGGCGTGATCCACAGCAACGCGCGGATGACCTACAACGAAGTCAGCGCCATTCTCACCGACCGCGAGCCCGGCGTCTCGGCGAAGTACGCGGCGCTGGTGCCGCTGTTCGAGACGATGCGCGAGCTGTTCGAAATCCTCAACCGTCGCCGGCGCCGGCGCGGCTCGATCGACTTCGACCTCAAGCAGCCGGAGATCGTGCTCGACGATCAGGGGCTGGTCGAAGCAATCATCGCCGCCGAGCGCAACGTCGCGCACCGAATCATCGAGGAGTTCATGCTGCTGGCGAACGAGACGGTGGCGCAGCACCTCGACGACAACGACGTGCCGACGCTCTACCGGATCCACGAGGATCCCGACCCGCTCAAGGTGGCCGAGTTCGAGGAGTTCGTCACCACCCTCGGCTACAGCATCGGCGCGCCGCCCGAGCACGTCAAGCCGCGGCACTTCCAGAAGCTGGTCGAGAAGATGCAGGGCACGCCGGAGGAGAAGCCGATTGCCTTCCTGATGCTGCGGACCATGCAGAAGGCGCGCTACGACCCGCAGAACCGCGGCCACTTCGGTCTCGCGGCGGAGAGCTACACGCATTTCACGTCGCCGATCCGGCGCTATCCCGACCTGGTCGTGCACCGCACTCTGCGGGAGTCGCGGCAGGGCACGATGAGCGAGGATCGCCGCGAGGAGCTGACCGAGGATCTGCCCGAGGTGGCGCGCCACACCTCGGAGCGCGAGCGCCGCGCCGACGAGGCCGAGCGCGAGCTGGTGCAGTGGAAGAAGGTCCGCTTCATGGCGGACAAGGTCGGCGACGAGTTCGAGGGCTACATCACCGGGGTGGCGGCGTTCGGGTTGTTCATCGAGCTCATCGAGCACTTCGTCGAGGGGCTGGTGCACGTCTCGACGATGGCGGACGACTATTACCGGTTCGTGGAGAAAGCCCACATCCTGCACGGCGAAAAGACCGGGCGGGTCTACCGGCTCGGCGACAAGGTGAAAGTACAGGTCGTGAAGGTGGACATGGAGCGCCGCCAGGTCGACCTCGGGCTCTCCGAAATCCTCGATCGGGTGAGGGCGTCGGAGCGCAATCGCGGGCCGCGGCGCAGCAGCGCCGAGCCGCGGCGTGAGGGGCGTTCGTCGCCTTCCGGCAGGCGGGATGCGCCGGGCGGGCGGGCGAAGAGCGGCACGGAAGCGAACAAGAAGCAGCGCCCCGGCCGCAAGGAGCGTGCGGTGAAGAAAGGGCGACGCTGAGATCCGTCGTCGTCGGCACCGCCGGCCATATCGACCACGGCAAGAGCGCGCTGGTGCGGGCGCTGACCGGTACCGATCCCGATCGGCTGAAGGAGGAGCAGGCGCGCGGGATCACGATCGATCTGGGCTTCGCGCACCTGGAAGCCGGCGGGCTGAACCTGGCGTTCGTGGACGTGCCGGGCCACGAGCGCTTCGTGCGCAACATGCTGGCGGGGGCCGGCGGCACCGACCTGGTGATGCTGTGTGTGGCGGCGGACGAGTCGGTGATGCCGCAGACGCGCGAGCATTTCCAGATCTGCCGGCTGCTGCAGATCCCGGCGGGGGTGCTGGTGCTGACGAAGGCGGATCTCGCCGATGCGGAGGTGCTGGAGGTCGCGGCGCTCGAGCTGCGCGAGCTGGTCGCCGGTTCGCTGCTCGCCGACGCCCCGATGGTGGCGGTCTCGGCGCGGACCGGCGCCGGACTACCCGAGCTCGTCGCACGGCTGACCGCGGTGGCGGCCGGGGTGCGCGAGCGGCGGGCGG
>JAYTEJ010000635.1:0-3750 GCA_043735365.1 Acidobacteriota bacterium | reverse complement strand
GGGCGCCGGCAGTGCCGGTACCGGAGCGGGCGCGCCGGCCGCCGGCTCGACCCGGGCCCCGGCGGCCTTGGCTTGGTCGGCGGCCATCTCCGCGAGCGGCAGGACTTCCGCCTCGATCACCCGGAGGCCGGACTTCGACCGCAGCTGGCTGCGCAGCAGACGCACGGTCTCGAGGTTCGCATCGACGTCGTCTGTCCCGCCGCTGATGAAGCCGGCGACGAGGACGCGGCGAAACATCGACACGTCCATCTTCGCGGTGATCGGCGTCTCGATCGGCACCTCGAAGAAATTCGTGCAGGCGCTCACCGACGCGAGCACCACCAGGCTAGCGATCGTCGCGGCGCTTCGTGCGGTCATTGATTTCTTTGAAGAGATCGTAGTTCTGGCGGATGAGTTCGTTTCTGGGCTCGAGACCGACGGCCTTGTCGTAGGCCTTGCGCGCTTCGTCGAACTTCCCCTCGTGCTCGTAGCCGATCGCGAGGTTGTTCCAGGCCGCCGCGTAGGTCGGGTCGATCTCCACCGCTTTCTGCCAGCGGTAGGTCGCCTCCTTCCAGAGGCCGTTCTGCGCCACCTTGATGCCGAACTCGACCTGCGACTTGGCGGTCGAGCGCGCGTCCGCAAACGCGGGCGAGGCAAGAGCCGCGAACGCCACAACCGCCACGAGAGCTCGGAACTGCATGGGGACTCGATCCACTATATAACGACCCCTCCGGACGGCCGCAAGTTGTTTGACCAGCATGCCGGCGCCACGAATCACCTGTGGGTCGAGCAATGGGCGTACCAGCAGATTTCCGCGCGCACGACTGGAACACGCGGGAGACTGCCTCCTTTTCCGTAAACCGGTCACGCACTCCGTAAGTGGCTGCGTTGCGCAAGTGACACCCGGCACCTATAATCCGGACAGAGGGGTCGGACCACCGGGGAGGCACTCATGGACCTTCACGCCGCGGTGGCCGTTTCGATGCTTCCGGCATCTCGCGCCAGGGCTTGCGCGATCTTCAAGGCCCTCCGGCAGGCGCGTCCGGCCGCCGGCCCGGTCGAGGTGCTCGAGGGGCTCGGCGTTCCATCCGGCGAGCGGATGCCGATTGCCGAACGAGCCGGGGAAGCGGCCTCACGCGCCCTCGACGCGGCATCGGCGCTCGGCATCGCGCCGATCCCCTGGTTTGATCCCCGCTACAGCGCCCTGCTCGAGTGCACAGCCGATCCTCCGCCGGTGCTCTGGGCGCTCGGCGACGTCTCCTGTCTCTCCCTACGTGCGGTCGCCATCGTTGGATCTCGCGCGGCGACGCCCTACGCGCTCGACGTCGCGCGGCGCCTGGCGGCCGAGCTGGCCCGCCGGGGGATCGTCGTGGCGAGCGGACTGGCTCGAGGCGCCGACTCAGCCGCCCACCGCGGCGCACTCGACGCCGCCGGGCGGACCATCGCGGTCCTCGGTTCCGGTCTCGATCAGGTCTATCCGGCGGAACACCAGGAGCTCGCGGATATCATTACAGAAACAGGACTTGTCATCTCCGAGCTGGGTCCAGGCGCGCACCCCCTTCCTGAGCACTTTCCGCTGCGGAACCGGATCATCAGCGGGATCTCGCTGGCCGTTGTGGTCGTCGAAGCCTCCGAGAAGAGCGGCTCGCTCATCACGGCGCGATGCGCCATGGAACAGGGGCGGGACGTGATGGCCGTGCCCGGCAGTATCCTGACCGGCCGGAACCGGGGGTCGCACAGTCTCTTGAAGGATGGCGCCCGGATGGTTGAAACCGCGGACGACATCCTCGATGAGTTGGGCTGGCCGGGCGCCCGGCTCGAGCCCGCGCCGGTCCGGGAAGGCCCCCGGGACCCGGTCCTGGCCCGGCTGGAGCCGGGCGAGGGGTCGAGCCTGGATGAGCTTGTCGAGGCGACCGGCATCCTCCCCTCCCGGCTGCTGACGCGGCTGATGGAGCTTGAACTGGACGGTCGCGTCCGCCGCGACGGCGGCCGGTTCTTTCGCTTACGCTGAATCGGCCGCGGCTGGCCGCCCCGTCCGTCCGGGCGGCGCCCGGTACGAGGTCCCGGGATGCCCGGACGGCCGGGGTGATATGGTCTTAACGAGCCCGCGTCCGGAATTGAATCGTCGCGGTGATGGTGTGGGGCACGCTGCCCCGGCGCCAGCTGACGACAGAAGCAGGTAGTCATGTCCAAGGCACTGGTCGTGGTGGAATCGCCGGCGAAGGCGAAAACCATCAACAAATACCTCGGCCGCAATTACACGGTGATCGCGTCGATGGGGCACGTCCGCGATCTCCCGAAGAGCAAGCTGGGCGTCGACATCGACAGCGGCTTCGAACCGTCGTACGAGGTCATCGCCAGCCGCAAGAAGGTCCTCAAGGACCTGAAGGACGCGGCCAAGGGGGCGGACGAGATCTTCATCGCCACCGACCCGGATCGTGAAGGCGAGGCGATCGGCTGGCACATCGCGGAAGAGTTCGGTGCCGCGGCGCGCAAGAAGATCCGCCGGCTGATGTTCAACGAGATCACCAAGAAAGGGGTGCTGGCGGCCCTCGAGCATCCGACCACGATCAACCAGCAGATGGTCGACGCGCAGCAGGCCCGGCGCGTCCTCGATCGGCTGGTCGGCTACAAGATCAGCCCGATCCTCTGGGACAAGGTGCGCCGCGGCCTGAGCGCGGGGCGGGTGCAGTCGGTGGCACTGAAGCTGGTCTGCGACCGGGAGCGCGAGATCGACGTTTTCACGCCTGAAGAGTACTGGAACATCACCGCGCGGCTGGCCGGCGCGGTGCCGCCGGAATTCGACGCCAAGCTGCTCAAGCGCGGCGGCGCGGCGATCAAAGTCACCAGCCAGGCCGAATCGGACGCGGTCCTCGCGGGGCTGACGCTGGCCTCCTGGCAGGTCAGCACCGTCGTCACCAAGGAACGGAAGAAGGGGGCGGTGCCGCCGTTCATCACCAGCAAGCTGCAGCAGGCGGCGCGCTTCCCGGTGAAGAAGACGATGATGATCGCGCAGCAGCTCTACGAGGGCATCGAGCTGCCGGGCGAGGGGGCGGTGGGTCTCATCACCTACATGAGGACCGACTCGACCCGCGTCTCGGAGCAGGCGCTCGAGGACGTGCGCGGCTACATCGGCACCAGGTTCGGGCCGGATTACGTGCCCGCCAAGCCCAACGCCTACAAGACCAAGGCGGACGCGCAGGACGCCCACGAAGCGATCCGGCCGACCTCGATGCAGTACGAGCCGGAGTCGATCCGGGCGCTGCTGACGCCCGATCAGTTCTACCTCTACAAACTGATCTGGAACCGCTTCGTCGCCTCGCAGATGCCGCCGGCGACGTTCGACGAGACCATCGTCGACATCACCGCGGCGGACTATCTGTTCCGGGTCAAGGGGTCGGTGCCGAAGTTCGCCGGCTGGCTGGCGGTCTACAACCAGGAGCCGGCCACCGAGGAGCGCAGCGGCCCCGGGCCCGACGCGGTGTCGGCGGAAGACGACGAGGGAGGCAACGTGCTGCCGCCGCTGGCCGAGGGGGACGTGCTGCGGCTGCGCGAGCTCAAGCCGGAGCAGAAGTTCACCCAGCCGCCGGCCCGCTACAGCGAGGCGACGCTGGTCAAGGCGCTCGAGGAGAACGGCATCGGCCGCCCGAGCACCTACGCGTCGATCATCAGCGTCATCCAGGCGCGCGACTACGTCAACAAGATCGAGGGGCGCTTCAAGCCGACCGTGCTCGGGCGGATGCTGGTCGACCGGCTGCTCAGCCCGGCCTT
>JAYTEJ010000634.1:0-6201 GCA_043735365.1 Acidobacteriota bacterium | reverse complement strand
CCGCGGAGGCCTACCTCGAAGTGGGCAATTTCGCGCCGGCGCCGCAGGCCGTACGGGTGATCATCACCCGCGGCGCCGCGATCATCCTCGATCGCCGGGCGACCATCGGCGCCGGAGAAACGCTGCGTCAGGTCGTGCCGATCGCACGCGGCGGCGGCGCCGGGCTGCACGCCCGCGTCGAGGCGCCGCGCAATGCGCTGGCCATTGACGACGACGCTTATGCGTGGATGGCGCGGGCGCGGAGCCTGCGCGTCACCGTTGTCGGCCGCCAGAGTGCGTGGCTGCGGCCGCTGCTCGCCGGCGACCCCGAGGTGACGCCGCTGTTCGTCGACCCGTCGCGCTACCAGCTGGCGGTGGGCGACCGCGCCGACGCCGCACCAGTACCCGACCTCTACATCTTCGACCGCTGGTCGCCGCCCGAGCCGGGCGCCGTCCCGGCCATCTATGTGGCACCGCCGCCGGAGACCCCATGGCTGGCGCCCCCCGCATCCGGGGAGGCGGGGCGTGCGTGGGATCCGAGCGAGGAGCGGCGGCCGCGCTGGGAGACGACCGGGCGCCATCCGCTGGTCCGCGGCGTCGATGCCGTGACCTTCAGGATCGAGGCCGCGCGACCCTACGGCGGCGGACTGACGCCGATCGCGCGATCCGCCAGGGGCACGCCGCTCGTCTCGGTGAGCGAGACTGACACGCGTCGGCTGGTAGTGATCGGCTTCGGCCCGGACGAATCGAATCTGGCCTCGGCGCCGGGCTTTCCCGTGCTGATGGGCAATGCGATGGAGTGGCTGGTGCAGCCCGATGCGCGGCCGTCGCAGCCGGCGGGCCTCGCCGCCTTCACGCCGACGACCGGAGCCGTGATCGACCCGTCGGGACGTCCGGTCGCACTGGCGCGGGTCCCCGGGGCGGCGCTGGCGATGCTGCGCCAGCCGGGCCTCTACGTCGCGGCAGCCGGCGGGGCCAGGAGCACGGTGGCGGTCAACGTCGCCGACCCGCAGATCTCGAACACCGCGCGCACCACGCTCGGGCCCGGCAGCCGCGCCCGCACCGTGACCAGCGGCGGGTCGGAGCGCGCCTGGTGGCTCTACGCGGCAGCGGCGGCGTTCATGCTCGCGCTCGCCGAATGGTGGACGTGGCAGCGGCGGATCACGGTATGACGCGAGAAGCGGCCGGGTATCGGCGCACGACATGGTGACCTGGAGCCATCCTGCCGCGCTCTGGCTGCTGGCGGCGCTGCCGCTGGTGTGGCTGGCGCTGCCGGTGTCGCGCACCACCTTCAACCGGCGGCAGCGCTGGCTGCAGGCAGTGGTGCGATCGCTGCTGCTGGCGGCGCTGGCGGTGGCCATCGCCCGCCCGGCAATCTCGAGCGTCTCCTCCAGGCAGTCGATCGTCTACGCCGTGGACGTCTCGCACAGCATCTCGAGTGCGGCGATCGAGGCGGCCGCCCGGAAAATCGATGCCCTCAACGCCTCGCTGCAGCCGGCGCATACCAGCGTCGTCGCCTTTGGCCGTTCGACCGCGGTGCTCGAGAATACCAGCGCGCTTCGCCGCCTCGCGCAGCTGGACCCGGCCGCGGCCGCCGGCGCCGTCGTCGATCGCGCCGGCACCGATCTCGAACAGGCGATCAACGCCGCCCGCGCCGAGCTGGTCCCGGGGTACGTGCCGCGGCTGGTACTCTTCAGCGACGGCCGGGCGACGGCGGGCAGCACCGAGGCGGCGCTGGCCGGCCTGATCGCCGCCCATGTTCCGCTCTCCGTCGAGCCGCTCGCGGTGCGCTCGCTGGCGGATACCTGGATCGACAGCCTCGACCTGCCCGACCGTGCCGCCGCGGGTGCCGCGTTCACCGCCGCGATCGGCGTTGGCAGCCAGCGCGCCGGACGGGCCGTGGTGGAACTGCGGGCCGACGATCGCACCATCGCCTCCGCGACGGTGGATCTGGCGACCGGGACCACCGCCGTCCCCCTGAGCGCGGTGCTCGACAGCGCCGGCGCCCATGTCCTCAGGGCGAGCGTCACCGTGGCCGGGGATGCGCTGGCCGCGAACAACTCGCTGGCGCGGGGGATGTGGGCCGACGCCCCGACCGAGGTGCTCTACGTCGAAAGCACGCCGGCCAGCGCGCGCTATCTGTCGAGCGCGCTGGCGAAATCCGGCTTCAAGGTGACCGTCCGCCCACCCGCCGCGCTGCCTGCCACCGAGCGGGAGCTCGACCCCTTCGACCTGGTCGTCCTCAGCGACGTCCCCCGCGCCGCCCTGAGCGCGCCGGCGATGTCGGCACTCACCGGCTGGGTGGAGCGCGGCGGCGGCGGGCTGCTGGTCGCCGGGGGGGCGGCCATTTTCGGCGAAGGCGGCTACCGGAACTCGCCGATCGAACGGCTCACGCCGGTGACCTTCGAGCGGCGCGACGAGCCGGAAGTCGCGCTCATCCTGGTGCTCGATCGATCGTGGAGCATGGCGGGCACCTCCATGGACCTGTGCAAGGCGGCGGCGCAGGCCGCCGTCGATGTCATGACCGACGAGCAGTCCCTCGGCGTACTGACCTTCAACGACCAGTTCGCCTGGGACATCCCGCTGCGCAACGTCGGCCAGAACCGCGACGACATCCGCCGGAAGATCGCCGCTATCGAACCGGGAGGCCATACGCTGATCTTCCCGGCGGTCGAGCAGGCCTATCTGGCCCTGCACACGGCCAAGGCCCGCGCCAAGCACGTGCTACTGCTCTCCGACGGACGGTCGTACCCGGACGACTACGAAGGGCTGGTCTCGAGGATGGTGGCGGCCCGGATCACGGTCTCGAGCATCGCGGTCGGGCCGTCGGCCGATCCGGACCTGCTGCGGAACATCGCCAAGTGGGGCAAGGGGCGCTCCTATCAGGTGTCGGACGCCAAGGAGCTGCCGCAGATCTTCGTCAAGGAGGCGAAGAACGCCGCCACCCCGGCGTTCGATGAAAAGCCGATCACCGCGGTCGTCAAGACGCCGGCCTTCCTGGGTGGCCTCGACCTGACCCGCATGCCGCCGCTCAAAGGACGGACCGCGACCGTCCTCAAGGACACCGCCCTGGAAGTCGTCGCCACCGAGGACGGCGATCCGCTGCTGGCGTTCTGGCCGATCGGCCTCGGCCGGACGGCGGTGTTCGCGTCGGACGTCAAGGACCGCTGGGCGGCGGACTGGGTGACGTGGCGGGGCTACGGCCCGTTCTTCAGCGCCGTCGCCCGCGCGCTCGAGCGCCGGCGGCCGGCGGCGGCGACGCTCGATGTGACGCCGGGACCGGTGCACGGCGATGCGCGGATGGTCGGCGTGTCCCTCGAGGCGAGAGATGAGGCGGGACGGCGGCGGGACCTGCTGCGTCCGACGGTGCGGGTCCGCGCCGGCGTCGCGCCTGAGCAGGACGTGGCGCTGCGGCAGGTGGCGCCGGGCCGGTACGAGGCCGCCGTCCTGGCCGATGCCCGGGAACCGCTGGCGATCAGCCTCCCTGCCGGCGACCCGAAGGACGCCCGCGCCATCGCCTCACGGATCGTGCTGCCCGATCCGGCGGCCGAGTACCGGTTTCGCGCCGCCGACGAGGACGGCCTGCGCGCGCTGGCGGCTGCGACCGGCGGCGCCTGGCGGCCCGGCCCGGAAGCGCTGGCCAGCGGCAGCGCCGACCGCCGCAAGGAGCGTCGCTCCCTGTGGCCGGCGCTGCTGACAGCCGCCCTCTTGCTCTGGCTGCTGGACATCCTGTTCAGGCGCGTCCGGATCTTCGAGCCCGCCGAAGCTCTCCCGGCCGAGGAACACACATCGTGACGCCTCGTCCGGCGATTCATCGACCGCCGGCGACGCCGGCTCCTTGCGCGCGACCGACCTCGGACCCTGGCAGCGCGATGTCACTGACGACAGGGTTTCGGGTCCTGTAGCACGGCGTGCTGGGCCCGACGCCGCGTCGCGAGCGGCGCTGGTCCTGGCGACGTCCCACGATGTTGTTGCCTCAAAGCTGGCGGCTGGGAGCCGGAAGCGGCGTCGGTGCGGCCGCCACTTGCTCAATGCTTGCTCAACGCCGCGCGATCTGTTATATACATAACATATGCGTTATAAACATAACGCCAGCGCCGGCCGGCTGCAGGCGTTGACGAAGCGGGAGCGGCAGATTGTCGACCTGCTCTACCGGCTCGGACGGGCGCCGGCGGGTGAAGTGCGGGCGCTCCTGCCGGGGTCGCCCAGCGACTCGACCGTTCGCACTCAGCTTCGTGTGCTCGAGCAGAAAGGGCACGTGCGGCACGAGGAGGAGGGGCTGCGATACGTGTACATGCCGACGGTCCCGCGACATGCGGCGCGGAAGTCTGCGCTCAAGCACCTCGTCGAGACGTTTTTCGATGGGTCCAGCGCCAGCGTCGTCGCCGCGCTGCTCGGGGGCGAGGCGGCACGGGTCACAGACGACGAGCTGGAGCGGATAGCCGAGATGGTGCGCAACGCGAAAGGAGATGTCCGGTGAACATCCTCGAAGATCTGACACTCCGTTCCTCGATCCTGATGCTCCTCGGCCTCACGGCTCACCGCCTGCTTCGACGCCGGTCGGCGGCGCTGCGCCATGCGGTGCTTGCGGGTGCGATCCTGGCGTCAGCCGTCGTGGTCCCGCTCAGCCTGGCCGTTCCGGCGTGGGCCCCCGCGGTGCCCGCAGCATTCGCCCCGGCGCACGCAACTGTCGCGATGGATACCCCGCTTCCAGCCGCAATCGCAACGACTTCGGTGTCCGTGGCGAGCGTTGTTGTCTCACCGACTCAGGTCGCGCTGTGCGTCTGGGCTGGAGGCGTGCTCGTCGGAATCACCATCCTTCTGATAGCCGTCGTGCGGCTGCACGCGGTGGCCCGGCGCGGCATGGGCGCGCAGAATGACGAGTGGACGCGTCTGCTGATCCAGATATGCGCCGCCACGCGACTCCGCCGGCCGGTCGCGATATGCCACACCGCGGCGCCCGATCTGCTGGCAACCTTTGGCCTGTTCCACCCGCGTGTGCTCCTGCCGCTCGGGGCCCGCGAGTGGAACGCGCATCGGATTCGCGTCGTCCTCTCGCACGAGCTCGCGCACGTACAGCGCTGCGACTGGGCGGTGCAGATTGGTGCCGACCTGGTGCGAATCGTCTACTGGTTCAACCCGCTCTTCTGGTTCGCCTGTACACGGCTCCGCCGCGACAGTGAACGCGCCTGCGACGACGTGGTGCTCGGCAGCGGCGTGGCCGCACGGGAGTATGCGGCGCATTTGCTGGACCTCGCACGAACGTCCCGACCCTGGCCCGCCTGGGGAGCCGCCACATCGATGGCGGGCCCTTCCACCCTCGAAAGGAGATTCGCCGCCATGTTGAACCCTCTAATCGATCGTCGTCCTGTTTCACGGCGCGCGCGTGCGGCCGCGGCGGCGCTGCTGACCGCCGTCACCATCCCCATTGCCGCACTCCATGCGCGGCAGACCACGCCGCTCCCGCTCGGCGGATGGGTGTACGACGCCACCGGGGCCGTGCTTCCCTCGGTGAAACTGGTCGTAGAGGATGCCCAGCAGAATCGCTGGCGGGCAGAGACCGATGCGAACGGCCGGTTCGAGTTTCCAGCGCTGGGGCCTGGCGCTTACACCCTGCGGGCGGAACTGCAAGGATTCCGCGCGCTGACGCACGAATTCCAGCTTCGGCATGCACGCGACTGGGACAGGGCCATCACCCTGCAGGTGGGAGTCGTACACGAAAGCATCAGCGTCAGGGAGTCGCGGGGGAGCAGGGGAGCGATCGCAGCCCCATCGGGAAGCGCGGATCCTGTCCGGGTGGGCGGGAATATCCGAATCCCCCGCAAGCTGACCGACGTGCGTCCCGTCTACCCGGCATCCATGCGCGAAGCCGGACGCGAGGGCGTCGTCCCGATTGAAGCCGTGATTGGTGTCGACGGCGCCGTGCACGCCGTCCGCGTCCTCAGCGCGAACATCCACCCTGACTTCGCCGTGTCGGCCGTCGATGCGGTACGCCAGTGGCGCTTCGCGCCGACGCTCCTCAACGGCGAGCCCGTCGAGGTCACGATGGTGGTCAACGTCGCGTTCAGCCTTTCGGACTCGCCCGAGTAGAGTCATCAGAGCAGCTGGCGCCGACGGGTCCGGTACGCGGCCTGGCGCCGGCGGTGCCGTTCCTCGTGTGCGTCACGCAGCTGGTCGAAGACCCTGGAGGACTGCTGCTGGAGCAACTCACATGAAGCGCGT
>JAYTEJ010000633.1:0-4946 GCA_043735365.1 Acidobacteriota bacterium | reverse complement strand
ATGTCGTCCGTGACCCCGAAGTTGCCGACCCAGGTAACGATGAACTCGCGGCTGGCGGTGGAATAGGCAATCGCCGCCCCGGCCAGCCACGAGCTCTGGCCCGGCCCGATGGCGAGGTCGCCGCCGAGGGGCACGCCGTCGCTGCTGACCATCCGGCCGCGCATGTAGGCGAGGTTGCCGATGGTCTCGTGCCAGGTGACCAGATACCGATCCCCCCCGTATTCGACCCGGGGATTCTGCACGTAGCCGGCAGTCGCGTTGATGCGGAAGGCGCCGATGGTGCCGCCGGTGGCATTCAGGAGGTGCCCCTCGATGAAACTATTGCCGGAGACCTGCAGCCAGCGGTTGTTGACCGGGTCGTGGGCGACGTCTGGCAGGATCACGGGACCCGTCGTGCCGCCGAGATTGAAAGTGGGGCCGAGCCGGCTCGCTTGAGCCTGCGCCGGGGGCGCGGATGACAGTACACAGGCGCACGCCATACCGAGCGCGAAAAGCTTGGTCTTCATATTTGGTATATCGACACCTGGGGAGCAGTCTTTAGAGTATGACCTGCCGGGACCGCCAGACAAAGCAAAATTCGACCGCTGACTATACCCCGCCCGCCAGCTTGAGTAAAGCCGCGGCCGCCCCGATCCGAACCCGGGGGTCGCCGTCGCGCAGCAGGCGCCGGAGCGTCGGGACGTCGGTGCCGAGGATTTCACGGGGCAGATCCTCGATGCCGCGCGCCGCGGCATAGCGCAGCGCCGGGTTGGGATCGAGCAGCGCCGCATTGAGGACCGCCAGCCCGGCCGCCGGGTCCGCGGCATGCGCCACCAGCAGCCGCGCCGCGCTCAGCCGCGCCAACGGATCCGGATCGCCCAATGCGCTCGTCGCGGTCGCCACCCACGCACCGGTCGGATTCCCCGCCGCGGAACCCTCCGCCGCCATCAGCCGGATGTCGCTCACCGGGCTGTTTTCCATCTCGCGCAGGAGATCGCCGCCGCTGGCATCCCCGAGCCGGGCGAGTGCCGCCGCGGCTGCCATCCGCACCGGCGGTTCGGGGTCCTGCAGCGCCCGCTTGAGCTGCGGGATTCCTTCGGTGCCGCCGAGCTTCCCGAGCGCGCGCGCCGCCGCCAGCTTCGTCGGCATCGCCCGCGCCGGGTCCAGCGCCGCCGCGATCGTCTTTGCCGCACCGGAGGGATGTGCCGCCGCAAGCGCGTCGATCGCGCCGCTGACATCGGCGCGAGGACTGGGTGTTTCCACCCGCCGCGACAGCCGCGCAATCGCCTCGGGGTTGGCGATCCGGGCCAGCGCCTCATCCGCCGCCGCGACATTCTGACCCGACATCGCAATCTTGCCGAGCCTGTCGGGGGCGGCGGCGTCCCCCGCCTCTGCCAGCGCCTGCAGCGCGTACACGCGCACGTCGAGCTCCGCGGCCCGCGCCAGCGCCTCCAGCACCCCCACCGCCACCGGCTGCAGCAGGAACACGTCTTCGTGCGGCGCCGACTTCATCCACTGCTCGTAGTCGTCGAGCGCCGCTTCCGGGCGCCCGGCCTGGACACGCGCGGAGATCTTCAGCGACAGCGCCTCGTGCCGCCGCGGCCCGGCCTGGAGCAGCCGGTCGGCAATGGCTTCCGCCGCATCCGTCCGTCCGGAGGCCAGCGCCCCCCAGCCGGCGGCGAGCTCCTGGGCCGCCGCCATCGCCGGCGTTGCCGTTGCCGGCCGCGCCGCCGCCGGCGGTGCTTTCTGCCCGGCGAGCGGAGTCAGCGCCATGACCATTAAGACTCCAGTCGTTGCGATGGATCTCATGCGCAGAACTCCTTCATCCGTATTCAGTATCATGAACAACCTGTGACACCCGAACATCACCCCGAACGCGGCACCTACATCGGACTCTTCCTGGTCGCGCTCGCGACCCTGATGTACGAAATCCTCCTCACCCGCATCTTCAGCGTGACGATGCTCTATCACTTCGCGTTCGTCGCGCTCTCGGTGGCGATGTTCGGGATGACGGTCGGCGCGCTCATCGTCTATCTCTCGCCGCGGATCTTCACCCCCGACCGCCTCCACCGCTGGCTGGCGCTCGCGGCGCTGGCGTTTCCAGTCGCCATGGTCCTCAGCTTCCTGACCCAGCTGAGCGTGCCATTCCGCGTCCATCCGTCGATCGTCGCCCTCTACGCCATCGCCTTCACCTATGCGGTGATCTCCGTCCCCTTCATCGTCAGCGGCATCGTCGTCTGCCTCTCGCTGACCGGCTTCCCGTCGCGCGTCAGCCGCCTCTATGCGGCGGACCTGGCGGGCGCGGCCG
Source organism: Acidobacteriota bacterium (assembly GCA_043735365.1). Lineage (GTDB taxonomy): Bacteria > Acidobacteriota > Vicinamibacteria > Vicinamibacterales > 2-12-FULL-66-21 > JALZOC01. The sequence continues at coordinate 2,659 of JAYTEJ010000633.1, read as the reverse complement.
CGGGGTGCGTGCTGCTCATCCCTGTATTGGACTACTCGGACGGCCCGACGGCCGTCCTCTGGGTGAGCGTGCTGGCCAGTTTCGGCGCCATCGCCTTCGCGGGGCCAGCCGGCGGACGGCTGCGCAAGGCAGCGGTGGCGGTGACGCTGGTGCTCGGCCTGTCCGCGGCGGTGAACACCGTGCTCGCCTGGAAGCACTTCCCGGTGTTCCGGATCCTCTATATCAAGGGCAGCTTCGAGGCGCGGCCGCTCTACGAGAAGTGGAACTCCTACTCGCGGGTCCGGGTCAACGGGAACCAGGCCGCATCGGTCGAGCCACAAGGGTGGGGACTCAGCCGGGCGCTGCCGCCCGATCTCCGCGTCCATCAGCTCCAGATGGACATCGACGTCGTCGCCGGCACGGTGATGACCGGCTACGACGGCAGCGCGGCGTCGGTCCGGCACCTGGGCTACGACGTCACCAACTTTGGCTACCGCGTCCGTCCCCCGGCGAAGGCGCTGGTGATCGGGGCGGGCGGGGGGCGGGACGTGCTCTCGGCGCTGTCGCTCGGGGCATCGTCCGTGGTCGCGGTCGAGATCAACAAGGACATCCTGCGCACCGTCAACGGCCGCTTCGGCGACTTCACCGGGCACCTCGACCGGGATCCGCGGGTCCGCTTCGTCAACGACGAAGCCCGCAGCTACGTTGCCCGCTCACGCGAGCAGTACGGGCTGATCCAGATTTCGCTGATCGATACCTGGGCCGCCACCGCCGCCGGCGCGTTCGTGCTGAGCGAGAACGCGATCTACACGACCGAGGCGTGGGAGACGTTCCTCACGCACCTCACCCCGGACGGGCTGCTCAGCGTCTCGCGCTGGTACTACGGCGATCGCCCGGCGGAGATGTACCGAACGACCACCCTGGCGGTCGAGGCGCTGCGGCGGATCGGTGTCACCGATCCACGGTCGCATCTGCTGATCGTGCGCAACATGACCATGGCCAACCGGCCGGAGACGCCGGACGGGGTCGGGACGCTGCTGGTCAGTCGGCGGCCGTTCACCGAGGCCGAGCTTGCCGCGGCGGACCGCGTCAGCGCGGAAATGGGCTTCGAAGTGATGTTCAGCCCTCGCGTCGCCCACGACGCCGTGTTCGAGCAGCTGACCGGCCCGGGCGCGGACGCCTTTGTCGCCGCCTATCCGCTGAGGATCAACGCCCCGACCGACAACAGTCCGTTCTTCTTCAACATGCTCCGGCTGCACGACATCTTCCGGCTCGACCGGCTCGAGTCCGGGAAGCAGAGCAACAATCTGAAGGCAGTCGCGACGCTGGCGGTGCTGCTCGGGGTGGTCACGCTGCTGACGGCGCTCTGCATCCTGCTGCCGTTGTTGACCTCACGCACCGACCTCACCGGCAGCCACGCGCTGCTGCTGTTCTTCGGCGCGATTGGCGTCGGCTTCATGCTGGTCGAGACCTCGCAGATGCAACGCCTGATCATCACCCTCGGCCATCCAACCTACGCGCTGAGCGTCGTCCTGTTCGCGCTGCTGTTGTCGAGCGGCATCGGCAGCTACCTCACGAAGGGGGTCGTTGGCGACGCCGTGACCACCAGCGGCGAACGGCGCATCGTCATGCTGGTGGTCGTGCTGATCGCGACCGGCCTCGTCACGCCGGCGGCGGTGCGGGCGACGATGGCGGCCTCGACGCCGGTGCGGATCGCGACCGCGGTGGCGCTGCTCTTTCCGGCGGGGCTGATGATGGGGATGGCCTTTCCGCTGGGGATGAAGATCGCGTCCCGCCGTGCCGCGCCGCTGACGCCGTGGCTCTGGGGGGTCAACGGCGCGGCGTCGGTGCTGGCGTCGGTGTTGAGCGTCTGCATCGCGCTCGCCTGGTCGATCTCGGCGGCGTTTTACACCGGCTGCGTGGCTTATGCGATCGCCGCGGCGGCCTTCAGCCGGGCCGCCCGTAGGGTATACTGAGCGCGTTTTACGCCATGAACAGACGCGCGCTCATCACCGGCATCACCGGGCAGGACGGCTCCTATCTCGCCGAACTGCTGCTCGACAAGGGGTATGAAGTCTTCGGTCTCGTGCGCCGCGCCAGCACCACCAACTTCTGGCGGATCGAGCATCTGCTCGACCGCATCCACCTCAAGCCCGGCGACCTGCTCGATCAGCTGTCGCTCATCCGCGTCATCGACGAGGTCCGGCCGCACGAGATCTACAACCTCGCGGCGATGTCGTTCGTGCCGGCCTCCTGGGATCAGCCGCTGCTGACGGGAGAGTTCAACTCCCAAGGCGTGACGCGAGTCCTCGAGGCGGTGCGCCAGGTCGATCCGACGATCCGGCTGTATCAGGCCTCCTCCAGTGAAATGTACGGCAAGGTGCGCGAGGTGCCGCAGACCGAGCTGACCCCGTTCTATCCTCGCAGCCCCTACGGCGTCTCCAAGGTCTTCGCGCATTACATCACCGTCAACTACCGGGAAAGTTACGACCTGTTTGCGGTGTCGGGCATCCTCTTCAACCACGAATCACCCCGGCGCGGGCTCGAGTTCGTGACGCGCAAGGTCACCGACGGCGTCGCGCGGATCAAGCTCGGGGTCGCGGATGCGCTCGCGCTCGGCAACCTCGACGCCAAGCGCGACTGGGGGTTCTCGGGGGACTACGTCCGCGCGATGTGGCTG
>JAYTEJ010000632.1:0-2960 GCA_043735365.1 Acidobacteriota bacterium | reverse complement strand
GAGGCCCACGGCACGACGCCGGTCGGAAGCTATCCACCCAACGGCTTCGGCCTGTTCGACATGACCGGCAATGTCTGGGAATGGGTCCAGGACTGGTACGGGGCGCAATATTACGCCGCCTCGCCCGATCGCGGCCCGCACGGCCCGCCCGACGGCACCCTGCGGCTCGTCCGCGGCGGCAGCTGGCTGGCGGCGGAGCCGAGGATGCTGTCCTGCAGTTACCGCCACAAGGTGCCGCCCGACACGTATTCGTACAGCATCGGATTCCGCATCGCCGTCGCTCCGGAGCGGCTGGCGTGAGAGGAGCATGACGACATGACGCCCATCACCCCGATTCGCGCCGCGGCGCTGGTGCTGGCGGTGGCGCTGGCCCCCGCCCCCGCGCTCGCGCAGCGCCCCGGGCCGCCGCCCGAAGGCCCGGTGATCGTGACCATCGGCGAAGGGGTGGTCAAGCTCCCGCCGGATCGCGCGTGGGTGACGATCGCCGCCGAGTCGCGGGCGCGCAGCCCGCGCGAGGCACAGCGCGCCAACGCCGATGCCATGACCGCGGTGCTGGCCCGGATCAAGGCCGCGGGCGTCCCCGCCGATGCCATCCGCACCGGCGGCTACGACCTCCAGCCCGAGTTCGACTTTGCCAACGGCAAGCAGGCGCTGCGCGGCTACGTGGCGCGCAACAGCGTCGAAGTGCGCGTCGACGACCTGCCGCGGGTCGGAGAGATCATCGACGCCGCGGTCGGCTCGGGCGCGACCTCGGTCAGCGGTGTGCGCTTCGACCTCAAGGATCGCGTCGCCGCCGAGCGCGACGCGCTCAAGCGCGCCGTCGCCGACGCCCGCGGCCGTGCGGATGCCGCCGCCGCCGGCGCAGGCGTAACGGTCGATCGCGTGCTGCGGATCGAGGAGCAGCGCGGGCCGGGGTCGCAGGATCCGCGGCCGGTGATGATGATGCGCGCCGCCGCCGCCGACTCCGCGCAGACCCCCATCACCCCGGGGGAACTGGAGATCCGCGCCTCGGTGACGATGACCTCGGCGCTCCGCTAATCTTCTTTCGCGGCCACGCCGGCGTCCTCAACCACCACCCCGTCGAGCGGCTCGTCGTCGAACAGGCCGACCAGCTCCGGCGCCCCGAGCGGGCGCGGCGTGTGGTCGATGGTGGCCAGCTCCGGGAGCTCGTCCGGCGCGGTGACCCCTTTCTCCTTCAGCCGGCGCGCCGTGACCAGCACGCGGCTCTCGAGCGAGCCGACCGCGCGGTTGTAGGACTCGACCGAGCGGGTCAGCCCGCGCGCGACGTCTTCGAAGTGGACCGCCATCACCCGGATGCGATCGTAGAGCTGGCGGCCGAGGTCGCTGATCTCCTGCGCGTTCCTGGCGATCTTCTCCTGCTGCCAGCCGAACGCCACCGCCCGCAGCAGCCCCATCAGCGTCAGCGGGCTGGCGAGCATGACGCCGCGGGCGAGGCTGAACTCGAGCAGCCCGGGGTCGCTCTGCAGCGCCGCGCTGAGCAGCATCTCGCCGGGCACGAACATGATCACCAGGTCCGGCGCCGGCTGGAAGTGCGCCCAGTAGGTCTTGTTGCCCAGCCGGACGACGTGGTCGCGCACCTGCCGTGCGTGATCCCGCATCTTCAGGGTCTTCGCCGCGTCCCCTTCGGCCTCGACCGCGTCGAGGTAGGCGGACGAGGGGACTTTGGCGTCGACGACGACGTTGCGGCCGCCGGGGAGGCGGACGATCATGTCGGGGGTGAGCCGGCCGTCGGCGGTCGAAACCGACTCCTTGAGATCGAAATCGCAGTACTCGAGCATCCCCGCGGCCTCGACGACGCGGCGCAGCTGCAGCTCTCCCCACTGCCCGCGGACGTTGGGGGAGCGCAGCGCCTGGACGAGCCGCCCGGTTTCGGTCTGCAGCGTCTGCTGGGCGAGCCCGAGCGAGCGGAGCTGCTCCGCGAGCGCGGCATGGGAGCCGGCGCGGGTCTGCTCGACCTGCTGCAGCTTGGCGTCCACCTGGGTGAGCGAAAGCTTCAGCGGCTGGACCAGATCCTCGATCGCCTTGTGGCGGCCGTCCAGGTCTGCGCGCGCCGTCTGCTGGAATTCCGACAGCGACGTGCGGGCCAGGGCGAGAAACGAGTCGTTGTTGCGGCGCAGGGCTTCCGAGGAGAGCGAGGCGAAGGCCTCGCGCAGCTTGGCCTCGGCGTCTTCGAGAATCGCGACCTTGGCGGCGGCGCCGCGGCGCTCGGCGTCGAGCTCGGCGGTCAGCCGGGCCTGATCCTGCCGAGCCGCCGAGACGGCGTCGTGCAACCGGCGTTCGGCCTCCTCGCGGGTGGCGAGCTGGGTGAGGGTCTGGGCCATTGCCGTGCGGGCGAAGCCCCAGACGGCCATCGCGACGAGCAGGCCGATCGCCAGGCCGGAGCCGAACAGGACGAAGGAGAAACTGGTCACGATGAGACGAAGTTTAGGCGAAGGTCGCCGGCAGCTCAAGCCCCGTCGTGCTTGATTCCGCCGGCGGGTCGGACTAATATAGGACTCTTCTGGTCGTAGATATAGACTCGATCGGGCCCGGGGGTGTTTTCCATGGTGCAGATCAGCGACAACGCGGCAAAGCTCATTCTGAAGATGACGCAGAAGAACGGCATCCCTGAGGGTGGCCTGCGCATCGGCATCAAGGCCGGCGGCTGCTCGGGGCTGAGTTACACGTTCGCCTGGGAGGCTGCGCCGCGCGAGGGGGATCACGTGTTCGACGGCGACGGCGGCTCGAAGGTCTTCATCGACCCCAAGAGCTACCGCTTCATCGACGGCACCACCCTCGATTACGACACCAGCCTGGTGAGCAAGGGCTTCATCTTCAACAACCCGAACGCCAAGTCGTCGTGTGGCTGCGGCACCAGCTTCAGCGTCTAGCGACTGGCAACCGATGCTGCCAGCGCCGGCTGACAGCCGATAACCGACAAGCGCGGCTGACTAGCCGAT
>JAYTEJ010000631.1:0-4351 GCA_043735365.1 Acidobacteriota bacterium | reverse complement strand
CGCCCGCGGCGAGGTCGCGATCGCGCTGGTCGGCGACGCGCGCATGCGCCGCCTCAATCGCGACTACCGCGCCTCCGACGCGGTCACCGACGTGCTGTCGTTTCCCGCCACCTCGCCGCCGCTTCCGGCCGCGGCCGCCGGTCCGGGCGACATCGTCATCGCCACCGGCGTGGCGCGGCGCCAGGCGCGCGCCGCCGGCCACTCCTACCAGACCGAGCTGCGGGTGCTGGCGCTCCACGGCCTGCTGCACCTGCTCGGCTTCGACCACCACGCCGCCGGCGACCACGGGCGCATGGTCCGGCTCGAAACCCGGCTGCGCCGCCGCGGCGGCCTCGCCGCCGGCCTGATCGAGCGGGGACGGGCATGAGCCCGCTGCTGCTGTTCCTGCTGGCCGTCACCGCGGTCTACGTCGGCACCATCGAGACCGCCTTCAGCGCGCTGATGCGGCTGTCGCTGCGGCTGATGGCCGAGCGCGGCGGCCGCGACGACCGCCTCGGCTTCTATCTCGCCGATCCGATTCAGCTGTTTCTGCCGGCGCGGCTGCTGCTCGGCATCATCTTTTCGCTCTCGACGATGTTCATCGCGCTGCTGACCGGCCGCATCGGGTTCCGCCCGATCGGCCTGCTGCTGCTGTTTGTCGCGGTCTTCATCCTGGTGTGCGCGCACGTGCTGCCGCTGCTCATCGTTCGGCGCAACCCCGAGCGCGTGCTCGAAGTGCTGCTGCCCCCGTTCGACGTCGTCGCCCGCTTCCTCCACCCGCTGACCGGGCCGCTGGTGCACCTCATCGTCGCCGACGGCCGCAGGGATCGCCCCGATGCGCAGCCGGCCGGCACCGCCTCGGACGCCGCCGCCGGGGCGGACCCGACGCGGGAGGACGCCGCCGCCGAGCAGGGGCTGATCGAGGGGGACCAGCGTAAGCTGCTGCAGTCGATCGTCGATTTCGGCGCCACCCTGGTGCGCGAGGTGATGACGCCGCGGCCCGACATGGCGTCGATCCGCTCGGATGCGACGCTCGACGAGCTGCGGGCGCTGTTTCGCGAGCAGGAATACTCGCGCATCCCGGTGCACAAGGAGAACCTCGACAACATCACCGGCATGGTGTTCGTGAAGGACCTGATCCGCCTCACCGGCGAGGAGCGCGGCAGCCTGCGGCTCGACCAGGACCTGCAGCACCTGGTGCGCCCCGCCACCTTCGTGCCGGAGACCAAGCGGGTGGCCGAGATGTTGCGCGAGTTCCAGCACAAGCAGGTCCAGATCGCCATCGTCGTCGACGAGTACGGCGGCACCGCCGGCCTGGTCACGATCGAGGACCTCCTCGAGGAGATCGTCGGCGAGATCCGCGACGAGTACGACGTCGAGACGGAGCCGATCGTCGACGAAGGGCAGGGGACGTTCGTCTTCAGCGCCAAGGTGAACATCGACGAGGTCCGCGATCGGCTGGGGGTGCAGATCGAGCCGGACGGCTTCGAGACCGTCGGCGGCTACGTCCTCACCCGCGTCGGACGGGTGCCGGCGGTCGGCGAATCGTTCGAGCTCGACGGCCTGATCGTCGAAGTGCTCGAGGCGGAGCGGCGGCGGATTCACAAAGTCCGCGTCAGGCGCGCGGCCGTGGCGGACGGCGTCAGGGCTGAAGGCTGAGCATGAAGACCGGGTACATCTCGTTCATCGGCCGGCCCAACGCCGGCAAGTCGACGCTGCTCAACCGGATCATCGGCACCAAGGTGGCGATCGTCTCCGACAAGCCGCAGACCACCCGGCACCGCATCCTCGCCGTCAAGGGCTACGACGACGGACAGCTGGTGTTCGTCGACACGCCCGGGATCCACCGCCCGCTCCATCGCCTCAACGTCCGCATGGTCGACGCCGCGGTCGAGACGCTGCGCGAGGTCGATCTGGTGGCGCTGGTCTTCGACGCCTCCACCCGCCCCGGGCACGGCGACGACTACGTCTCGCGGCTGCTCGCCGGCCTCACGGTGCCGGCGGTGCTGGTGCTCAACAAGATCGACCTGGTCGCGAAGGCGCGGCTGCTGCCGCTGATGGAGGAGGTCCGCAAGTGGCACGACTTCGCCGCCATCGTCCCGGTCTCCGCCGCCACCGGTGACGGCGTTGACGAGCTCGAGCAGCTGATGCTGGCGCAGATGCCCGAAGGCGAGCCGGGCTTTCCCGCCGATTACCTGACCGATCAGCCCGAGCGCACCATCGTCGCCGAGACCGTCCGCGAGAAGGTCCTCCAGCACACTCGTGCCGAGCTGCCGTTCTCGACCGCGGTCGTGGTCGACGAGTTCGACGAGTCGGAGCGCGAGCGCATCCTCCGGCTCTATTGCACCATCTTCGTCGAGACCGACTCGCAGAAGCCGATCGTCATCGGCCGCGCCGGCGACATGATTAAGCGGATCGGCACCGAAGCGCGGGTCGATCTCGAGGCCTTCTTCGGGACCAAGGTGTTTCTCGACCTCCGCGTCAAGGTCAACGCCGACTGGCGCGACAACGATCGCGCCCTCGACGACATCGGCGTGCCGAAGAGCGAGGGGCGCGGCCGGACCTCGCACCAGCCGCGCGGATCGCGCAAGCCGCGGGGTGCAGGGCCGCGACGCTGATGTGTTAGATTGAGGGGTTTCCGCCGAGAGCGAGTGTCTCCCTATGCCCCAGCGCAAGCTCGACGTCGTGCTCGACTCCGTGAAGCGGCTGATGCGCATGGGGGCGACGGCCAATCTGGTCAACCTGCTCCAGAAGCAGCACCCCGCCGACCTGGCGCAGGTCTTCTCCGAACTACCCGAGAAGGAGCGCCACACCGCCTTCGCCGTTCTCGCCGAACGTAACAGCCGCCTCGCCATGGAGGGCCTGAGCGAGCTCGGCCCCGAGGCCGGCGCGGCGCTCCTCCGCGAGCGGCCCGCCGAGGAGATCGGCCGGCTGCTCCAGGACCTGCCCTCGGACGACGCCGCGGCGCTCATCGACTACCTGCCCGAAGACCTGTCCGCCGCCGTGCTGGAACTGGTTCAGCGGCGCCCCGCGGGCGGCGACGTCGGCGACCTGCTCGAGTACAAGGAGCAGACCGCCGGCCGCATCATGAACCCCAAGGTCTTTGCCCTCGCCGAGGACATGACCGCCGGGGAATCGATCACCGCCCTGCAGGGGTCCCGCGACGTCGAGGTCGTGTTCTATCTCTACGTCATCGACGCCAGGCGCCACCTGGTCGGGGTGGTCTCGCTGCGCCGCCTGCTGCTGGTGTCGCCGGAGACGCCGCTCAAGCGGATCATGACGACCGATCTGATCAGCGTCCGCTCCGACATGGACCAGGAGGAGGTGGCGCGCCAGGTGGCGTCCTACAACCTGCTCGCCATCCCGGTCGTCGACGAGGAGAACAAGCTGGTCGGCGTCATCACGGTGGACGACGTCATCGACGTCATCAAGGACGAGGCGACCGAGGACGTCTACCGGCTGGCCGGCGTCGCCGGCGACGACCGCGTCTTCACCTCCGCCTGGGACTCCCTGCGCAAGCGGCTGCCGTGGCTGATCGTCAACCTCGCGACTGCGTTCCTCGCCGCCTCCGTGGTCGCGCTGTTCGCCCAGACCATCGACAAGGTGGTGGCGCTGGCGATCTTCATGCCGGTCGTCGCCGGCATGGGCGGTAATGCGGCCACCCAGACGCTGACGGTGATCGTCCGCGGGATTGCGCTCGGGGAGCTGACCTGGGGCAACTCGCGCAAGGCCCTCTTCAAGGAAGCGGCGGTCGGTATCGGCAACGGCCTGGCATGCGGCATCGTCGGCGCCGTGGTGGTGTGGCTCTTCAGCCACGATCCGATGCTCGCCGGCATCCTGGCGATGGCCATGGTGATCAACATGTTCGTCGCGGCCACCGCCGGAACCGTCATCCCGCTGGCGCTGCGGGCGATGAAGGTGGACCCGGCGCTGGCCTCGGCGGTATTCATCACCACCCTCACCGATGTGTTCGGGTTCTTTTCGTTCCTGGGCCTGGCGACGGTGCTGCTGAAGTACCTGCACCAGTCCGGGTAGCGCCCGTGGCCCGCCAGCCAGTCAGCCGGGGTAGAATAGAGGGTCCGGTGGTGGCGCCGGAGCGAAGACTGTGGATGGAACCGCTGCATGCCCGTCTACACGTCCGAAGCGCTGATTCTCCGCACCTACAAGCTGGGTGAGTCGGATCGGATCGTGGTCTTCCTGACGCGCGACCGCGGCAAGAAGCGCGGGGTGGCGAAGGGGGCGCGCAGCGCCCGGTCCCGGTTCGTCGGGGCGCTCGAGCCGATGACCCGCGCCGGCGTCGCGTATTACGAGCGCGAACAGCGGGATCTGGTGCGGATCAACTACGTCGAGCCGACGCGGTCGCCGCTCTCGG
>JAYTEJ010000630.1:0-1987 GCA_043735365.1 Acidobacteriota bacterium | reverse complement strand
CGCGTCTCCGCCTCGATGTCGAAGTAGGGCTCGATCCGCACCGGGTTGGCGAAGCCGATGCTGCCCCGGGTCACGAGATAGCGGTTGCCCTCGAAAATGATATCGCCCCGCTCGATCTGGGCGGTGCCGAACAGCACCGGATGATCGTAGGTGCCCTGAAGCTTCAGATCGGCGCTGGCCACCAGGTGGGCGATGTTGTTCTCGATGCGCAGCGCCGAGGGGGCGTCGATCTGGACGTCGAAGGTCAGCGGCAGGGTCGTGGTCGCCGCCGCCCCGCCGAGCGACGGCGCGCCGCCGCCCGCCAGACTCAGCAAGTCGGCGTTGGGCTCGAAGCGTTTGGCGTAGACGGCATCGTGCACCGTCACCGTGCCCCGCAGCAGCAGCGCCGCCAGCGTTCCGCTCAACGTCAGATCGGCATCGAGCAGCGACTGAAACCCTTCGGGGTAGCGGATACGCATTTGCTGGCCGGTGGCGGTGAGGTTGATTTCGCCGGGGCTGAAACCCGCCAGCCCGACCCGGCCGCTGAAGGCGACGTCGCCGCCGGCGAGCCTGGCGTGGACGCCGTCGACGCGGATGCCGCCGGCGTCGAAGGTAATCTGGCCGTTGATCGCCTCGAGCGAATGGGGCAGCGCCAGCTGGCGGATCCGGCCGTCGTTGATCGAGGCGCTGCCGGAGAACACCGGCTTCGCCAGCGGCCCGGTGATCTCCGCCTTGAGGGTGGCCCCACCCGAGCTGCGCAGGTCGCGGAAGAAGCCCTGCAGGATGCCGAGATTGGCATCCCCCGAGGCCTGCACCGCCAGCGTCGAGTCGTGCAGGTTGAGGTGTCCGTCGACCGCGAGCTCGGTGCCCTCGCCGTAGAGGCGCAGCCTGCCGATATCGAGGACGTGCTGGTGGAGATCGAGCAGGATGGCATCCGAAGCGGCATCACATCCGCCCGCACCCTCAGCCGCCGCGCTGCGCGCGGCATTGGCGGGGCTGCGGTTCGAGATCCGGTAGTCGAACAGCTTCAGGTCGAGCTGCTCGACGCAGGTGTCGACCGCCAGGTGATCGATATCGGCGAGCTCTCCCGCCACCCGCACCGTGCCGCCAGCGACCGCGGTGGCAAACGGCGAGAGCTGTGGCGCGAAGAATCGCAGGTAGGGATCGAGCGAGGTGTTGGCGAAGCGCAGCGTCAGCTCGGCGTCCATCTGCTCGGTCATCGCGATCCGCCCCGAGGCCGAGACCGCGAGCCGCGGCGATGCCGCCTCCATCTCCATCGTCAGCAGCTCGCCCCTGAGCGACAGCCGCCCGGTGAGCTGGCCGATGCCCTCGTCGCCGGCGAAGAGATCGTCCACCCGCACGCGGACGTCGTAGCGGGGCAGGTCGAAGGTGCCGGCGCCGGTGGCGGTGAACTGCAGCAGGCCGGACAGCGGCGCGCGCGGGAACGCCGCCATCGCGAGGGACTCGACCGGAATCTTCACGCCGTTGGCGTCGAAGGAATAGTTGCCGTCCCAGCCCACCCACGCCGCGCCGGTGACGACGCCGGTGCTCTTGCGGATCTCGAGGCCGTCGAGCCGGACCCCCGCTCCCTCGAAACGCAGCGCCGCGCTGGCGATGTCGAACGGCTCACCGTAGGCGACCCCCTGGTCGATCACCAGCCGGCCGAAGCCGAACGGCGTCTGGTACTTCCCGTAGAGGTGGTACTCCCCCGACACCAGGCCGTTGACCGGGTAGGCGTCGAGGAGGAAGGCATGGCGGAGATCCGGCAGCGGCCGGCGCGTCATCCGGACGACGGCGTTGATCTCCTCGCCGCCATCCCGCCGCGGATAGCCGAGCGAGAACCGGCCCTGCGCGCTGATCCGTGAGTCGCCGCGGGTAATGGCGCTCTCGCTCACTTCGGCGTAGCCGTTCTCGATCGCGACCTGTGCCGTCCCCGCCCCCCAGGTCGTGTCCCAGGCGCGCATGTTGCGGCCGGTGAACTGCCCTTCGACCCGCGGCTTGGTGAAGG
>JAYTEJ010000629.1:0-4711 GCA_043735365.1 Acidobacteriota bacterium | reverse complement strand
GAACTCGTGGGCGATGCCGGCAGTCAGCTCGCCGAGCCGCGCCAGGCTGTCCTTCAGTCGCAGCTGCTCCTCGAGCTCCGCGACATCGCTGAGGTCGGTGAACAGGCAGATGGCGCCGTGCGCCTCTCCCGCCTCGTCCAGCACCGGCGAGACGGTGATGCCGAGGTGGGTCGCCCCCCCCGCCGGGTCTGCCATCTGCACCGCCCTCCTCACAATTGGCCGCATCGTCGCCAGGCATTCCGCGACCACGCCGAACATCGGCGCGGCGTGGATCAGGACGTCGCGATAGTGCAGCCCCTCCTCGACGACCTCGGGGAGGCCCAGCAGACGGCGCCCCGCCGGGTTGAGGGTGCGCACGATTCCCTCCTGGGCAACGACCAGGAGGCCCGACGTCATGCTGGCGATGATCTCGCTGCTGAGGCGTTCCGACGCCTCAGCGCGGGCCTTCATCGCCCGCTCCTGGAGCTTCAGCGCCTGCAGCGCGTCCTCCATCGCGCTCGCCATGAAGGCGGTCTCGCCGCGGATCGGCGACACCCGTTTCGCGGTGTCGCGGGCCGCCGCGAACACCCGGAAGACCGCGAACGCCAGGATGCCCGAGAGCGCGCCGACGATGGCGGTGAGGCCGAGGAGGAGATAGCCGGCGTGCGTCATGGCATCAGTAGAAGCCGACGTACCAGTTAACGAGCCGCTCGCCGACCAGCGACGCGGCGAGCGCCCCGAGGGCGAGGAAGGTGCCGTAGGGCAGCGCGTATTTCATGCCGCCGCGCTTCAGCGCAATCACCAGGAGGCCGATGACCGAGCCGGCGACCGACGACAGCACCAAGGTGACGAGGACCAGCTTCCAGCCGAGGAAGGCGCCGATCATCGCCAGCATCTTGACGTCTCCCCCGCCCATGCCTTCCTGTCCGGAGTAGCGGAAGTAGGCCTCGCCGATCAGCCAGAGCACGCCGCCGCCGGCGAGGACGCCGATCACCGCACTGACGATGCCAGGGGGAAACGCCAGGCTGGCGGCCAGGCCGGCGACGATCCCCGGCAGGGTGATGACGTCCGGGAGCAAGTGATGCTCCAGGTCGATGGCGAACAGGACCACGAGCGCGCAGGCGAAGAGCAGGCGGACGACAAGCAGCCCGCTCCAGCCGAAGACCGCCCCGTGCACGAGGAAGACGGCCAGCGTCGTCAGCTCGAGCGCGGGATACCGGAAGGCGATGCCGCCGCGGCACTGGCGGCAGCGGCCGCGGAGCAACGCGTAACTGAGCACCGGGATGTTGTCGTACCAGCGCAGCACGTAACCGCAGTGGGGGCAGCGCGACGCCGGCCGGACCAGCGACTCCCCTCTCGGGAGGCGATGGACGCAAACGTTGAGGAAGCTGCCCACCGACAGCCCGAGCAATGCGAGGATGGTGAGGTGCAGCGTCTCGACGCTCACTGGAGATGCTCCGTGTCGTCAGGCATGGGCGAGAGCGGCGACGCAGCCGCGACCCGCACGCGGCCGGTGGAGGGGTCGAGGTCGTAGGGTGTGCCGGCAGGATCGCGCGGCACCCCTCGCAGCAGCCCGCGTCCGATCAGTCCCGACCACGCGTAGCCGCCGCCCTGAGGGCCGGTGCGGCGGATCGCCGCCCCGAGCTGATCGATCTGGTCGAGCGCATCGAGCTGGAGCAGCGCTCGCTCCGCGTTCCGCCGGATCCAGTCCTCTTCGGAGTGCAGCTGCTGCTCCCACATGAAGCGGGCGGTGACGCGATCGTTGGTGCGTGTCAGCATCGATGCCGCGAGCGAGGGCAGCCAGTTGGGCGCTCCGGGCTGTTCCGCGGCGCGCTGAAACCATTCACCCGCCGCCTGGTAGTCGCGCAGGCGCCAGTAATAGACGAATCCGACATCGTGGTAATACTGCCACTTCTGCGGCATGGCCGCGATCGCCTTTCGTAGCAGCGCCACCGCCTGGTCGGGCCGCCCCGGCCCGCCCGGAGAGGGCTCGCCGAGGAAGATGGCGCCAAAGCGGTAGGCGATGTTGAAGTAGGGATCGAGCGTGGTGGCGATGTCGAGTAGCGGATAGAGCAGCTGGTAGCGGGCCCCGGAGGCCCCGGCGCGCGTCTCCAGGCGGTCGCCGCCGTAGTGCTGGATGGCGCGCACCCAGTAGACGTCCGCCGCCAGCGCCTCGAAGCCGAACGTCAAGCGGCGCATCGCCTCGGGCGAGCGGACGTAGAGCACACCGGCGCGGAGCTCTTCGTTGCGCGGGTAGCGGCGATCCCGCATCGCCTGCAGCCCGATCGCGCCCAGCAGCGCCGCGAGGGCGAGGCCCACCAGCGGCAGCCTCGCCGGCGCCGTCGTCACTTGAAGTCCCGCCGGGAAAAGATCAGCGCCGCGCCGGCGAGGAGCGCCGCGATGTAGAGCGCGCCGTAGGCGGAGGTCGAGACCAGGTAGCCGGCCGGGACCGCGAGGCCGTGGACGACTTCGGTCTTGACGTCGAAGGCGGCGAAGTCCGGCAGCACGTGGTAGGCGGCGCGGGCCAGCCAGATCGCCGCTCGCGAGTTGACGACGGCGTCGAGGTGACGGAGGTCGCCGTTGAAGCGGCCGGCGACGTAGAGCCCGAGCGTCAGGGCGGCGGAGAGCAGCGGCGTCGAGAAGGTCGAAAAGAACAGCGCGATGGCGGTGACCACCATCAGCTCGATGGCGATGAGCAGCACCGCTTTGAGCAGCGCCGGATCGACGGCCGGAGTGTCGGCGGCGGCCTTCATAGCCGGCGTTTCGATCCAGCCCATGTAGGCGAGGACGAGGTAGAGCGCCAGCGTCATCACCGCGACGTTGACGACGAGCGTCAGCGCCAGCCCGACGTACTTGCCGATGATGAACTGGGTGCGGCTGACCGGCTTGGCGAGCAGCGAGTAAATGCTGCGGCGCTCGACTTCCTTCGACACCAGACCGATGCCGATGAAGATGGCGATGAAGAGGCCGAAGATCGAGGTGGCGGCCAGCCCCAGGTCCTTGATGATCTTGACGTCCTGCCCCGCCGTCAGCTGCCCGAGCACGTAGGAGGCGCCGATCAGGAGGACGGCGAAGGCGACGAGGTTGTAGGGGACGCGGTCGCGGACGGACTCGCGGAAGACGTTGACGGCGACGGTGCCGATGGCCCGCATCAGGCGCCGCTCCCCGCCGCCGCGGCCGGGCCGCCGGCATCGCCGGGGGTCTCGCCGCGCGCGCCATGGCCCACCGCCGCGACCCGCTGCATGAAGAAGTCCTCGAGCGAATCGCGAAGCGGGTTGAGCGACACCATCGACCCGCCCGCGGCCGTGAGGTCCGGCAGCAGCGCTTCCGGCGGCTGCGAGAGGGAGAGCTCGAGGGTGTAGCGTCCCGGAGAGATTTGCGTAGCGCGGGTGACGCCCGGCGCGAGCCGCGCGACCACGTCCGGCGTCAGGCCGGCGACGACCATTTCCCAGCCGCGGGCCTGGAAGGCGTGGAGGTCGGAGAGGCGGCCGATGGCCGCCAGCCGCCCGGCGGCGACGATGGCGACGCGGCCGCAGAGCGCTTCGGCATCGGCCAGGATGTGCGAGCTGAAGAACACCGTCCGCCCCTGATCGCGGAGGTCGAGGATGAGGGCCCTAACGTCGCGCCGGCCGATCGGATCGAGCCCGGACATCGGCTCGTCGAGGAACACCACATCGGGGTCGTTGAGGAGCGCCTGGGCGATGCCAACGCGCTGGAGCATGCCCTTGGAGAACTTCCGCAACTGCAGGCGCCGCTCACCGGCAATGCCGACGCGGTCGAGCAGCGCATCGACGCGCCGCCGCCGATCCGCCTGGGCAAACCCGAACAGCCGGCCGAAGTAGTGCAGCAGCTCCTCGGCCGTCAGGTAATCGTAGAAGTATGGGTTTTCGGGGAGGTAGCCGATCCGGCGCCGCGTTGCGACGTCTCCGGCCGGCCGGCCGAGAATCTCGGCGCGCCCGGAGGTCGGGTAGATCAGCTGCATCAGCAGCTTGAGCGTGGTGGTCTTGCCGGCGCCGTTGGGCCCGAGAAAGCCGAACACCTCGCCGGCCGGGACCTCGAGGGTGAGCGCATCGAGCGCGCGGTACGGACGCTTCCGCCAGAAGCCCACCGCGTAGTCCTTGGTGAGCGCGTCCGTGCGGATGGCGGCAGACATGGTCAAGGCAGCCCGGCCCGGGCTACTTGGCGCGCTGCAGCTCCACGGTGATGAGCGCGTCGATGTACTCGGGAGGCACCACCCCGGCGGGGAGCTTGCGGCCGTTCAGGAAGAAGGTCGGCGTCGAGGTCACGCCGAGCAGGCCGCCCATACGGGCGTCTTCTTTCACTTCCTCGAGCGCCTTCGCATAACCGCCGTTGAAGTCGGCGATGCCGCCGACGCTCTTGGCCGCCTCGCGCACGCTCGACGGCGTCAGCGTGATCTGGTTCTCGTAGAGCCAGTCCTCCATGGCGGCGGCCTTGCCGGTCTGGCGCGCCATCACCACCGCCGCCGCGGCCTCGCAGGCGGCCATGTGGTTCCCCCCCGGCGCATTGGGGTTGCACTCCCCTTCGAGCGGGAAATGCCGGGCGATGAAGCGCACCTGGCTGTTGCCGGCGTACTTGGCAATCAGCCCGCGGTATGTCTCGTGGGCGCTGCGGCAGTGCGGGCACTGGAAGTCGCTGAAGCCGACCACCACCACCTTGGCTCCGGGCGCGGGATTGGACATGTCCACCCGCGGCTGAAGGTCCCACCACTTGA
>JAYTEJ010000628.1:0-1530 GCA_043735365.1 Acidobacteriota bacterium | reverse complement strand
TCCAGCTGGCGCTATCGCTGGCGGGGATGTTCGCCGGGCAGATTGATTTCGAGAGCGACCTGCAGCCCGGTGACGCCTTCGAAGTGCTGGTCGAGAAGTCGACGCGCGACGGCGAGTTCGCCGGCTACGGCGACATTCTCGGGGCGCGGCTGCTGGTCGACGGCCGCGAACACCAGGCTTTTCGCTGGCAAGACCCGAAGGGCGGCGCCGTGGCGTTCTACGACGAGAACGGACGGTCGCTGAAGCGCTTTTTCCTGCGCTCACCGCTGCGGTTCGAGCCGCGGGTCACCTCGCGCTTCTCGCGCAGCCGCCTGCACCCGGTGTTCCGGACCTACCGCGCCCATCTCGGCGTCGATTACGCGGCGCCGCCGGGCGCGCCGGTGGTCGCGGTCTCGGGCGGCACCGTGGTGTCGGCCGGCTGGAGCGGCGGCGGCGGCAACATGGTCCGCCTGCGCCATGCGAGCGGCTTCGAAAGCTACTACCTGCACCTCTCGGCCTTCGCCAAGGGGATTCGTCCCGGGCAGCACGTCGAGCAGGGGCAGCTGATCGGCCGGGTCGGATCGACCGGGACCGCCACCGGCCCGCATCTCGACTACCGGCTGCGGAAGGACGGCGTCTTCGTCGATCCGCTCGCGGAGCACCGGCGCCTCCCGCCGGGCGATCCGATTCCGGCCGGATCGCTCGCCGGGTTCAACGCGGTGCGCGATCAGGTGCTCGACCGGATCGCGACCGCTCCCGTCGCCGATCCGGCGCTCGCAGTGGCCGACGCCATCCCCGCGTCCCGCTGAGCGCCGCCCGCGCCCGCCCCGTCCGGGGCCGCCGCGCTACAATATGCGGATGGCCTCGATCCATCCATTCCGCGCCTTGCGTCCCTCTCCCGCCCTCGCCGCCGCGGTCTCGTCTGTACCCTACGACGTCGTCACCCTCGAGGAGGCGCGGCAGATGGTGGCGGGCAATCCGCTGAGCTTCCTCCGTGTCACCCGGTCGGAAGTGGACCTCCCGCCCGGCACCGATCCCTACGACGCCCGCGTCTACGACCGTGCGCGCGAGAACCTGATGGCACTGCGCGAGCAGGGCGCGCTGCTCATCGACGAGGTCCCGGCGCTCTATCTCTACCGGCTCCGCATGGGCGGCCATGAGCAGACCGGCGTCGCCGGCTGCTTCTCCCTCGACGAGTACGACGCCGATCTGATCAAGAAGCACGAGCGCACCCGGCGCGACAAGGAAGACGATCGCACCAGGCACATGCTGGCGGTCGGTGCGCAGACCGGCCCGGTGTTCCTCACCTACCGCGCCTCGGCCGAGATCGATCGCATCGCGGCGAAGGTCGCAGCGTGGGAGCCGATCATCGACATCACGGCGCCGGACCAGGTGCGTCACACCATCTGGCGCGTCCGCGGCCACGATCGCGACGCGCTGGTCGCCGCCGTCGGACGCATCCCGGCGCTGTACATCGCCGACGGCCACCATCGCGCGGCGAGCGCGGCGCGGGCGCGCCACGAGATGCGCGAGCGCCAGCAGCCCGGCACG
>JAYTEJ010000627.1:0-1756 GCA_043735365.1 Acidobacteriota bacterium | reverse complement strand
GCCCTTGCGCGGCCCCTTCCGCGTCCGCGCGTTGGTCTTGGTGCGCTGGCCGCGGACCGGCAGGTTGCGCCGGTGGCGCAGCCCGCGATAGCTGCCGATTTCCATCAGCCGCTTGATGTTGAGCGAAATCTCCTTGCGGAGGTCTCCCTCGACGCGCCCCTGCTCCTCGATGACCCGGCTGATCTTCCGGACGTCGTCTTCCGAAAGATCCTTGATGCGGATGTCCGGACTCACGCCCGCCGCCGTCAGGATGTCGCCGGAGCGCTTGCGCCCGATGCCGTAGATGTAGGTAAGCCCGATCTCGATGCGCTTACCCCGCGGAAGATCGATGCCAGCAATACGTGCCATTCTTTTTGATCCTTGTCGTAACCGGTTACCAGTCTCCAGTTCCCAGCCGCCGGCTACACGCGGCTGGCTGGAATTCTCCGGGAACTGCAAACTGGAAACTGGAGACTGCCGTTATCCCTGCCTCTGCTTGTGCTTCTGATTGGCGCAGATCACCCGCACCACCCCCTGGCGGCGGACGATCTTGCACTTGTCACAAATCTTCTTCACCGACGCTCGGACCTTCATAACGTTCCTTTTCCCTCGTCGTTCACCGCGGACTGACGACGGCGACAATCCGGCCACGCGTCAGGTCGCGCGGCGAGAGCTCCATGCGCACCCGGTCGCCGATCAGCACGCGGATGAAGTTCCGTCCCGCCCCGCCGGGGGCGTGCGCCACGACCTGGCGCTGCTGCTCGATCCCGACCCGATACAACCCGTGCGGCAGAGCCTCGAGGACCGTGCCCTCGACCGTAATCGCCCCGTCGCGTCCCTGTCCGTCCACGGCCTCACTGTGCCGGCGCCGGGACGCTGCGCCGCGTCAGCACCAGCGGTCCGCCCTTGGTCACCGCCACGGTGTGCTCGAAATGCGCCGACAGGCTGCCGTCCCTGGTCACCGCCGTCCAGCCGTCGGCGAGCACTTTGACCGCCGGGCGCCCGGCATTGACCATCGGCTCGATCGCCAGCGTCATCCCCTCGGCCAGCCGCGGCCCCCGGCCGGGCTCGCCGTAGTTGGCAATCTGCGGTTCCTCGTGCAGCGCCGCGCCGATGCCGTGCCCCACGAACTCGCGCACCACCGACAGCCCGTAGGCCTCGACGTGCTGCTGAATCGCGTGGCCGATGTCCGAGACCCGGCCGCCGAGCCGCACCTGCGCGATCCCCTTCTCCAGCGATTCGCGCGTCACCTGCAGCAGCGTCGCCGCCGCCTCCGACACCCGCCCGACCGGCACGGTGACCGCCGAATCGCCGTAGAAGCCGTTCAGCTTGACCCCCATGTCGAGGGAGATGATGTCCCCTTCGACCAGCGCCCGCGACGACGGGATGCCGTGCACCACCTGCTCGTTCACCGATGCGCACAGCGTGCCGGGATACCCCTTGTAGCCCTTGAACGCCGGCTCCGCGCCGCCCGCCCGCACCAGCTTCTCGGCCGCGGCGTCGAGCTCCGCGGTCGTCACCCCCGGCGCCACCATCGCCTCGAGCTCGGCCAGGACGTCGGCCACCAGCGCGTTGGCCGCGCGCATCCGCTCGATTTCCGCGGGCGACTTGCAGACGATCACCGCGCCGCTCCCGGGGCCTCGGCCTTGAGCGCCCGGTCGAGGGCGGCGTCGATGGCCGCGGTGACGACGTCGGGCGCCTGATTGCCGTCGAGCGGGGTGAACGACGCCCGCCCGGTGTAATAGGCGACCAGCGGCCGCGTCTGCCGCATATAGAC
>JAYTEJ010000626.1:0-2304 GCA_043735365.1 Acidobacteriota bacterium | reverse complement strand
GTAGGCCACGATCGGGTTGTTGCCCGGGGCGCAGGCCCGCGTCGGATCGCCGCAGGCGTCGAAGAGCGCCGTCTGGTGGTCGGCCACGGTGTTGGGCGTGACCGTGAAGTACGGCTGCAGCCCGTCCGGCGGCACGACGATGCCGGACGGCACGAGACGGATGGTGGCGATGCGGGGCAGGCTGTTGGCGTAGTCGGTGCCGATCGGCGTCACCGCGATGTTGACCGTGGTATTGAGGTCGACCGCGGGCCCGCCCGGCGCCGGCGGCGCGGTGTAGACAAACGTCGCCCGGCCGTCGCTGCCGGTGACCACGCTGCGCGCCGAGAGCGTGCCGAAGTCGGCGATCACGCCGCCGACATAGATCTCGCTGCGCAACGACAGGTTGCGCAGCGGCTTGCCGTTCTGGTCGTAGGCGGTCACCGTGACCAGCGACTGCGAGCCGCCGTCCTGGGTCAGCACGTCCGGAGAGACGCTGACCGAGACCGACGTCCCGAGCTCGGAGGGGCCCGTGAGCTTGGGCGCCTCCTGGCTCTTCATCGTGCAGCCATTGGCGAGCGCCGCGATCGTCAGCGCCACCGCCGCCGCCCATTGCCTGGAGAATGTCTGGTTCATATATGCCTCGCCGGTCGCCCGGCGCCCCTGCCCGTTCCTGTCGTCCGACGGGTGTTCAGTCTCCGAAATTCGCGAAGCTGATGCCAATGTTGCCGACGGCGCTCACGGCGCGTCCGGTCTGGTCGTGGCCGTAGAAGGTGACCTCGGCGATCGTCGACAGCACCAGGCCGTTGGTGCCGAGCGCGCCGAGCGGCGCCTCCTGCTTGGCCTGCTGCCGCACCAGCGTGAAGCCGATGGTGGTGTCGGCCGACACCGTCGCGGTCACGGCGCTGTCGAAGGCGTACGGCACGTCCACCCCTTCGGTATTGCGGCCGTCGGAGCGGATGAAGCGGACGTGATACCGCTCCACGGTGATCCAGTTGGCCTGCGAAGGCGATGTCGGCGACGCCGGCGGACCGGGATCCTTCAACCCGAGCCCGAACTGCACCCGGCCGAGGTCGTTGAAGATGGTCCGCACCGAGTTCTTGATGGTGACGACGTCCGAGTTGAGCGTACCGCCGAAGCTCCCGGGGTCGGCCCCGGACGCGGCGTCGAGCGCCTTGACGATCAGGAACGACGACGCCGTGCCCTCCCGCGCGGTCGTGCCGCAGGAGGCCGACGCCAGGCCCAGAACGATGAATGCAACCAGGTAGATCCCTGTCCGCCGGATGGCTGTGGTCATGATGCTCAACCCCTCAGGATCCGCGGCGTGATGAAAATCAGCAGCTCGCGGCTTTCGTCGGCCGTGGTGTCGCGCTTGAAGAGCCAGCCGAGCAGCGGAATGCGATGCAGCAGCGGCGTGCGCTCGTTGGAGATCTGCTCGCGGCTCACGAAGATGCCGCCGATGATGGTGGTCGCGCCGTCGTCAACCTGCACCTGCGTGGTGGCGCGCTGGGTGTCGATCGGCGGGATGCCGTTGACCTGGCGGCTGAAGTCCGGCGTCGCGTTCTCGAGGGTGATCTGCATGATCACGGTGTTGGCGGAGGTGATCTGCGGCGTCACCTTGAGCGTCAGCACGGCGTCCTTGAACGACACCGTGACGGTGTTGTTGGCGACGGTCTGAATCGGGATCTGGATGCCCTGCGCCACTTCGGCGGGGACGTTGTTCTGGGTCGTCAGCCGCGGCGTCGAGAGCACCCGCCCCTGGCCGGTGCGCTCGAGCGCCGACAGCGCGACGTCGAGATTGAGCGCACCGTTGACCGCGCCGAGTGCCAGCCCGATGGCGGAGCTGGCCCCGGGGACGCCGAGGTTCACGGCGGTGGACGTCGCCTCGAGGCCGGTGGCGCGTGGGTCGGACGGGGTGTTGGTGGCGCCGGTGCGGCCGCCGATGCTGCCGCGATTCGGGAACGCCAGATTGGTGGTGTTGCCAATCTCCGGCGTCGCCCGCCCGTTGAAGCCCCACTGCACGCCAATCGCCTTGGCGAACTCGCGCGTCGTCTGGACGACGCGCGCTTCCACTTCGACCTGCGGCTCCGGGCGGTCGAGGGTGGTGATCAGCGCCTGCGCGGTCTGGATGCGATCCGGCAGGTCGGTGATGATGATGGTGTTGGTCCGGGCATCGACCTGGATCTGGCCGCGGGCCGACAGCGCCGACTTCACCAGCAGCGGCTGCATGTCGTTGGCCTTGGCGTAGCTGAGGGCAAAGGTCTGGACGCGGAGGTCGCCGGCGAGCGCCTTGGCTTCGGAGAGCTTGCGGCGTTCCCCCTCCTCCTC
>JAYTEJ010000625.1:0-9293 GCA_043735365.1 Acidobacteriota bacterium | reverse complement strand
TTCCCGGCGAGTCACCCGAGGATTTCCAGGCCAACCTCGACTACCTGCCGGGCTCGCCGCTGACGCACTTGCACGTGTTCCCCTACTCCGACCGCCCCGGCACCGCGGCCACCGCGATGCCCGGCAAGGTGGACGGCGTCATCATCCGCGAACGCGGCAGCGCCCTGCGTGCCATCGGCGCCGAGCTGTCGCGCCGCTTCCGCGCGGCGCAGGCCGGCACCGTCCGCCCCGGGCTGACGCTCGAGGACGGCAGCCTGGTGGTCACCGACAACTACCTGAAAGTCCGCATCCCTCCAGGCCTGCCGCGCAACCAGCGGGTTGCGGTGCTGCTCGAGGAGGCCGAAGGATCGCTGCGCGGCACGGTGGTCGGCGCGGCTCTGCCAACTACTCCATCAGCAGGGCCAGGCGCGCCCCGGGAGCTTTTCGGATGGCGGATTCGGTGATCAGCTGTCCGCACGCGGCGCGGATGTCCCGGCCGCGGCTCTTGCGGACCGAGACGACGATGCCGCGTTCGGCGAGGATGAGGGCGAAGCGGTTGACGGCCTCGTCCGAGGGACGCTGGTAGGGAATCCCGGCCGCCTCGTTGAGCGGCAGCAGGTTGACCTTGCCGCGGATGCCGTGGAGGAGCCCGACCAGCCGGCGCGCGTCCTCGGGGGTGTCGTTGACGTCCCTGAGCATCACGTACTCGAAGGTGATGCGCTCCCGCCGCTTCAGCGGGAAGCGGCGGCAGGCGTCGAGCAGCTCTTCGAGGCCGTACTTGCGGTTGATCGGCACCAGCAGGTCGCGCTGTTCCTCGGTGGTCGCGTGCAGCGAGACCGCCAGGTTGGGCATGAACGGCTCGGTCGCCAGCCGCTCGAGCGCCGGCAGGACCCCGACCGTCGAGAGCGTGATCCGGCGCGCCGGCATCGCGAAGCCGTGCTCGTCGGCCAATATCCGCAGCGCCTTCATCGTCTGATCGTAGTTATGGAGCGGCTCACCCATGCCCATCAGCACGATGTTGAAGCGGGCGTCGAGCATCTCGAGCTCGCGGGCGAGCACACGCACCTGGCCGGCGATTTCCCCCGCGGTCAGGTTGCGGTCGATGCCCATCTTCCCGGTCAGGCAGAAGCCGCACTTCATGGCGCAGCCGACCTGTGTCGAGATGCAGAAGGTCATCGCCGGGGTGTCGGGGATGAAGACCGACTCGATCTGCCGGCCATCGGCGAGCTCGAGCAGGAGCTTGGCGGTGCCGTCGGTCGAGCGCTCGGCGCGGACCACCGTCGGGGTGGTGATGGTGAAGGCGGCGGCGAGCTCGGCGCGAAGGTCGAGGCCGAGGTCGCTCATCATCGCGAAGTCGGTGAGGCCGCGTTTGTAAATCCAGCGGAAGATCTGCCGTGCGTGGAAGCGCGGCCGGCCGAGCGCCTCGAGGGCGAGCTCGAGCGCACTCAGCTCGAATTCCGCGACGTTGGGCCGGGTGCTGCTCTGCATGGCGTCGCGCCGGGGAAAGCCGGCGGCTGAAGGGCGAACCACCATTCTACTACGGCCGTTTCGCCAGCAGATCCGCCTTGAACTCGCCGCGTCGGCCGTGATAACATATCGGATTCTGGTAACCCTGATAAGCCCTTTCAACAGAACGACTTGCGGTGCCCTACTGGTGGGGTTGAGCCGGCCCTTGCCGGCACGGTACCGCGGAGGCCCGCACGAGTGACCGCACAGTCCGCTTCCCGCCCGGTCGTCCGCGATGTGCTCGACAACGGGCTGCGTCTGATTACCGAGACGATGCCGCACGTGCGGTCGGTGACGATTGGCGTCTGGTTGATGCGCGGCTCGCGTCACGAGGCGGAGGCGCAGGGGGGCATCGCCCACTTCGTCGAGCACATGCTCTTCAAGGGGACCGACACCCGCACCGCTGAGGACATCGCCCAGGCGATCGACTCGATTGGCGGGCAGCTCGACGCCTTCACCGCCAAGGAATACGCCAGCTACTACATCAAGGTGCTCGACGAGCACCTGCCGCTCGCGGTCGAGCTGCTCTCCGACATCGTCCTTCGGCCGGCGTTCTCCGCCGAGGAGGTCGAGCGCGAGAAGAAAGTGATCCTCGAAGAGATCAAGATGGTCGAGGACACGCCGGACGACCTGGTGCACGAGCTCTTCACCCAGCACTTCTGGGAAGGGCACGCGCTGGGGCGGCCGATTCTGGGTTCGAAGGAGACGGTCGAATCCTTCACCGCGGAGTCGCTGCTGCAGTACTTCCGCGGCGCCTACGTCGGCCGCAACATGATCATTTCCGCCGCCGGCAATCTCGAGCATGCGAAGGTGCGCGAGCTGGTCGAGGCGGCCTTCGGCGGCGTCCCGGCCGACGGCGAGCCGCTCGGCGGCGAGGCGCCGCGGGTCGTGCCGCAGGTGGTGACCCGGACCAAGGAGCTCGAACAGAGCCACCTCTGTCTCGGCACCAACAGCTACCCGCAGAATCACGACGATCGCTACGTCAGCTACATCATGAACACCGTGCTCGGCGGCTCGATGAGCTCGCGGCTGTTCCAGAACGTGCGCGAGAAGCGCGGCCTGGCCTACGCGGTCTTCAGCGGCCTGAGCGCCTACCGCGATGCCGGTAACATCACCATTTACGCCGGTTGCTCGAACGAGGCGGTCGGCCAGGTGATCGACCTCTGCGTCGAGGAGCTGCGCGGCATGAAGGCTGCGCCGATTCCGGACGCCGAGCTGCGCCGCGCCAAGGACCACCTCAAAGGCAGCCTGATGCTGAGCCTGGAGAACACCGCCAGCCGGATGTCGCACCTGGCGCGGCAGGAAATCTACTTCGACCGCCACTTCGGCCTCGACGAGACGCTGGCCGGCGTCGATCGCGTCACCGCGGTTGACGTCCAGCGCGTCGCCGCGGATCTCTTCGCCGACGGCTCGCTGGCCGCGACGGTGCTCGGGCCCGCGGTACCGGCGATCGACCGGGCCCGCATCGACCTCGGCTGAGCCGCGATGATCAGACGCTACACCCACCCCGAGATGGGGGCCATCTGGAGCGAGCAGCGCCGCTACGAGACCTGGCTCGAGGTCGAGCTCGCCGCCACCGACGCGATGGCGGACGCCGGGCTGGTGCCGGCCGAGGCGGCGCGCGAGCTGCGCGCCAGGGCGCGCTTCGAGATCGCCCGGATCGAGGAAATCGAACAGGTCACGCAGCACGACGTCATTGCCTTCACCACCGCGGTCGCCGAGCACGTCGGCCCCGCCGCCCGCTGGCTTCACTTCGGGCTGACCTCCTCAGACGTCGTCGACACCGCGCAGGCGCTGCAGATGCGCGAAGCGACGGACCTGATCGTCAAGGGTGTGGCGGGTCTGCTGGACGCGGTCCGCGGCCGCGCCGAAGAGCACCGCATGACGGCGATGATCGGCCGCACCCACGGCGTCCATGCCGAGCCGATGACCTTCGGCCTCAAGCTGGCGCTCTGGTACGCGGAGCTGCAGCGCAGCCTTGACCGGCTGCTGCGGGCGCGCGACACGATCGCGGTCGGCAAGGTTTCGGGCGCGGTCGGGACCTTCGCGCACCTCGACCCGTCGATCGAGGCGGGCGTCTGCGTCCGGCTCGGGCTGCAGCCGGCGCCGGTGTCCTCGCAGGTGATCCAGCGCGATCGCCACGCCGAGCTGATGACGACGCTGGCGATTACCGCGGCGTCGCTGGAGAAGTTCGCGCTCGAGATTCGCGGGCTGCAGAAGACCGAGATCGGCGAGGTCGAGGAGCCGTTCGCCAAGGGGCAGAAAGGCTCGTCGGCGATGCCGCACAAGCGCAACCCGATCGGCTGCGAGCAGATCACCGGCCTGGCGCGGCTGGTGCGGGCCAACGCCATGGCGGCGCTCGAGAACGTCGCGCTCTGGCACGAGCGCGACATCTCGCACTCCTCGGTCGAGCGCGTCATTCTTCCCGACAGCTTCATCGCGCTGGATCACATGCTCCGGCGCTTCACGCGAATCGTGCGCGGCATGGTGGTCTACCCGGATCGCATGCTTGAGAACCTCAACCGCTCGCGCGGGGTGGTGTTTTCCGGGACCGTGCTGCTCGAGCTCGCCCGCCGCGGCATCTCGCGCGAGCAGGCCTACGAGTGGGTGCAGCGCAACGCGATGCGCTCCTTCCACGAACGCACCGATTTCAAGGCGCTGCTGCTCGCCGACCCGGACCTCGCCACCGTGTTGACCGCCGGCGAGATCGAGAAGGCGTTCGATCTGCAGGAGCAGATGCGCAACGTCGACGCCATCTTCGCGCGGGTATTCGGTACGGCGGGCAGCGGCAGCCGGCACCTGGAAGCTGGAAGCTGAAGGCTGGAAGCTGGCAACTGGAAGCTGGAAGCTGGAAATTCTTTATGAAAGCTCGCGTCTTCGTCACCCTGAAACCCTCGGTCTTCGATCCGCAGGGGCAGACCATCGCCGAGGCGCTGCACTCGCTCGGCTACACCGGCGTCGGCGACGTGCGCCAGGGCAAGTTCTTCGAGCTCGAGCTCGCGGCGGCCAGCGCCGACGCGGCGCGCGCCCTCGCCTCCGAGATCGCCAGCAAGGTGCTGGCGAACCCGGTCATCGAGAGCTACCGCGTCGAGGTCGAGTAGCCGCCAGCCTTCGCCGCCGGGCCGGTCGCGTGACTGCGGCACGAAGCCGGCCGCGAGCCCTGGAACCGGTGGATGGAACCGCGCACCGACAGCCGGTCGGTCACAAGCCGTAGCTGGAAGCTGGAAGCTGGTAGCTGGTAGCTGGAAGCTCTTTATGAAATTCAGCATCGTCGTCTTTCCCGGATCGAATTGCGACCACGACGCCTACCACGCCGTCAAACACGTGCTCGGCCAGCAGGCGGAGTTCGTCTGGCACAAGGACACCGACCTCAAGGCGGCCGACGTCGTCGTCCTGCCCGGCGGCTTCTCGCACGGTGATTACCTGCGGACCGGCGCGATTGCCCGCTTCTCGCCGGTGATGGGGGCCGTCCGGGCGTTCGCGGACGCCGGCGGACCGGTGCTCGGCATCTGCAACGGCTTTCAGATCCTGTGCGAGGCGGGGCTGCTGCCGGGCGCGATGCTGCGCAACCGCGACCTCAAGTTCCACTGCGCGCACGTCCCGATCCGGGTCGAGCAGACCGACACGCCGTTCACCATCGCGGCCGCGACGCACCAGGTCCTGCGGATTCCGATTGCCCACGGCGAGGGCAACTATTACGCCGAGGCGGACGTCCTCGAGACGCTCGAGCGCGAGCGGCGGGTGATTTTCCGCTACTGCACTCCGGACGGGGACGTGACCGACGCCGCCAATCCCAACGGCGCCCTCAACGGCATCGCCGGCATCTGCAACGAGCGCCGCAACGTCGTCGGGCTGATGCCGCACCCGGAGCGGGCCTGCGAGCCCTCGCTCGGCAGCGACGACGGGCTGATTCTGTTCGAGTCGGTGCTGACCGCGTTGGCCGGAGAAGGAGCGCTGCAGTCATGAGCACCGTCGATACCGCGCTGCTCGAGCGCCATGGGCTGACGCCCGACGAATACGCCCGCATTGTCCGCGCCCTGGGACGCGAGCCGTCGATCGCCGAGCTGGGGATTTTCTCGGTGATGTGGTCCGAGCACTGCAGTTACAAGAGCTCGCGGATGCACCTGCGCAAGCTGCCGACCCAGGGCCCCCGGGTGCTGCAGGGGCCGGGCGAGAACGCCGGCGCGGTCGACATCGGCGACGGCCTGGCCGCGGTGTTCAAGATCGAGTCGCACAACCATCCCTCGTTCATCGAGCCGTACCAGGGCGCCGCCACCGGCGTCGGCGGCATCATCCGCGACATCTTCACGATGGGGGCGCGGCCAATCGCGCTGATGAACTCGCTGCGCTTCGGCGACCTCGACGGCGCCGAGGGGGCGCGCACCCGCCGCACCGTCGAAGGGGTGGTGGCGGGCATCGCCGGCTACGGCAACAGCATCGGCATTCCCACTGTCGGCGGCGAAATCGTCTTCGACGAGCGCTACGCCGGCAATCCGCTGGTCAACGTCTTCTGCCTGGGCATCGCCGACGCCGATGCGCTGGTGCTTGGCAGCGCGTCAGGCAGCGGCAACCCCGTCTACTACGTCGGCTCGAAGACCGGGCGGGACGGCATCCACGGCGCCACCATGGCCTCGGCGGAGTTCGACGACAAGTCGGCCGAGAAGCGGCCGGCGGTCCAGGTCGGCGATCCCTTCATGGAGAAGCTGCTCCTCGAGGCCTGCCTCGAGCTGATGAAGACCGATGCGCTGATCGGGGTACAGGACATGGGCGCGGCCGGGCTGACCTGCTCGACCTGCGAGATGGGGTCGCGCGGCGGTGCCGGCATCGAGATCGACGTCACCCACGTGCCCCAGCGCGAGACCGGCATGACGCCCTACGAGATCATGCTCTCCGAGTCGCAGGAGCGGATGCTGCTCTGCGTCAAGAAAGGGCGCGAGGCGGAAGTCGAGCAGGTGTTCGAGAAGTGGGACCTGCACGCCGCGCACATCGGCTACGTCACCGCCGACGGCATCATGCGGGTCAAGGACCGCGGCGTCGTCGTCGCCGAGATCCCCAACACCGCGCTCGTCGACGAGGCGCCGGTCTACGACCGGCCGACGGCGCGGCCGTCCTATCTCGACGACGTCCGGCGGTTCGATTCGGCGGCGCTGCCGAGGCGCGACGCCAGGGAGTCGCTGTTGACGCTGCTCGGGTCGCCGAGCATCGCCAGCAAGCGCTGGGTCTACCGCCAGTACGATCACATGGTCCGCACCAACAGCATCGTCCTCGCCGGCATGGGGGCGGGCGTCGTGCGGATCAAGGGGACGGCGCGGGCGCTGGCGCTGTCGGTGGACGGCAACGGCCGCTACTGCTACCTCGATCCGCGCCGCGGCGCGATGCTGGCGGTCGCGGAGGCTTCGCGCAATGTCGCCTGCGCCGGCGGGGTGCCGATCGGCGCCACCAACTGCCTCAACTTCGGCAACCCCGAGCGCCCCGAGACGATGTGGCAGCTGGTCGAGGCGATCGAGGGCATCGCCGAGGCCTGCCGCGCGCTCGACGTGCCGATCACGGGAGGCAACGTCAGCCTCTACAACGAAACCAACGGTGAGGCGATCTATCCGACGCCGATCATCGGCGTGGTCGGCCTGCTGGAGGATGCGGGGGCGGCGCTGGCGCGTCCCTTCCGCGCAGCGGGCGACGAGGTGGTGCTGCTCGGCGAGGGCTACGGCGAGATCGGCGGCAGTGAGTATCTCAAGGCCGTCCATGGGCTGGTGGCGGGCGGGCCGCCCCGCCTCGACCTGGCACGCGAGCGCGCGCTCATCGACCTGATGCCGCGGGCGGCGGCGGCCGGCCTGGTGCGATCCGCCCACGACTGTTCCGACGGCGGCGTGGCCGTGACCCTCGCGGAGTGTACGTTCGACGGCGGCATCGGCCTCGAGGTCGATGTGCCGGCGGTCGCGAATTCGGCAGGCGACGCCGTCGCGGCGGCGTTGTTCGGCGAGTCCGCGTCGCGGGCGATCGTTTCGGTGCGCGACGCCGACCGCGACGCGTTCCTGAAGCTGGCGGCGGCGGCGGGGGTGCCGGCCCGGGTCATCGGCCGGACCGGCGGCAGCCGGATCACGATCCGCGTGGCCGGGGCGCCGGCCGTCGATTGCGGCATTGCCGAGGCGGAGCACATCTGGAACGGAGCGATTGCCGCGCACTTCCGGCGCGCCTCGGCGTAAAATAGACACTTCCTTATCGCACCAGACGCGGGCAGGATGCCAGGCGTCCGGCGCGAGGCCGCACAGGACCGATGCTCGACAAATTCAAGGACGAATGCGGCGTCTTCGGCATCTTCGGTAATCCCGAAGCGGCCAACCTGACCTACCTCGGCCTCTATGCCCTCCAGCATCGCGGGCAGGAGAGCGCCGGCATCGTCACTGCCGACGGCGAGCGGATGCGGGCCTCGCGCGCCATGGGGCACGTCGCCGACGTCTTCGACGGCGCGGCGCTGGAGGGGCTCCCGGGGCACCTGGCGATCGGCCATACCCGCTACTCGACGGCGGGCGGCAGCCTGCTCTTCAACGCCCAGCCGTTCCTGATCGATTGCGCGCACGGGCAGATTGCCGTCGCCCACAACGGCAACCTGGTCAATGCCCGCGAGCTCCGCGACGAGCTCGTCCAGAGCGGGTCGATCTTCCAGACCAGCAGCGACACCGAGGTGCTGCTGCATCTCTACGCCCGCGCCAAGGGGGACTCGGTCGAAGACGCGCTGATCGAGTCGATCGCGCAGATTCGCGGCGCCTTCTCGCTCGCCCTGCTCACCAAGGACCGCCTGATTGCGGTGCGCGATCCCAATGGCTTTCGGCCGCTCGCCCTCGGACGCCTCGGCGATGCCTGGATCGTCTCCTCCGAGACCTGTGCGCTCGACCTCATCGGCGCCACCTACGTGCGCGACGTCGAGCCGGGCGAGGTGGTGATCATCGGCGCCGGCGGGCTGCGATCGATTCGCGCCTTTCCCCCGGCGCCGCAGCTGTCGCAGTGCGTCTTCGAGCACGTCTACTTCGCGCGGCCCGACAGCTACGTGTTCGGCCGCAGCGTCAACGACGTCCGCACCGAGCTCGGACGGGTGCTGGCGCGCGAGGCGCCGGCGGAGGCCGACGTGGTGGTGCCGATCCCCGACTCCGGCGTCTGCGCCGCGACCGGGTTCGCCGAGCAGGCACAGCTGCCGCTGCGCATGGGTCTCATCCGCAATCACTATGTCGGCCGTACCTTCATCCAGCCGCAGCAGTCGATCCGCCACTTCGGCGTCAAGGTCAAGCTCAACCCGGTGCGCAGCATTCTCGAAGGCAAGAGCGTCGTGCTGCTGGACGACTCGCTGGTGCGCGGCACCACCAGCCGTAAGATCGTCAAGATGGTCAAGGCCGCGGGGGCACGCGAGGTGCACCTCCGGATCAGCTGCCCGCCGACCATCTCTCCCTGCTTCTACGGCGTCGACACCCCGAGCCGCTCGGAACTGATCGGCGCCACCCACACCATCGAGGAGATTCGCAAGTACGTCGGCGCCGACACGCTGGCCTACCTCAGCCTCGAGGGCATGCGCGCCGCGCTCGGCGCCGACCAGAAGTCGTACTGCACGTCGTGCTACACGGGCGTCTACCCGGTCGCCTTCCCCCGCAACGAACACTCGTATCTCCAGCTGGCCCTCAAATCGGTCGATTGACGCGCATGCGAGCTCTCGGCGCGGTGATGGCCCTGCTGACGATCGTGCCCGGCGTCAGCCGGGCGCAGGTCGCGACACCCCGGGCGTCCGCTCCGGCGGCGGAGCAGCGGGAGGTCGCGGTCAC
>JAYTEJ010000624.1:0-10154 GCA_043735365.1 Acidobacteriota bacterium | reverse complement strand
AAGCGAGCATACTCGACGTATGCGAGCGCCGAGCAACGACGCCCGGCGGGACGCATCGGCGGCCAGAATGGTGCAGTTATTCCCTGACGGGCCCTTAGCGTGACGGTTGGCGCGCCGAAGCTTCGCCGGGACTAAGATCAGGATGTGAACCAGCGGCTCGTCCTCCTGACGGGGGCTACCGGCTACGTGGGCGGACGGCTCCTGGCTGAGCTGCAGCGGCGGGGCCAGCGGCTCCGGTGCCTCGCGAGGCGGCCGGATGAGCTCACCGCCCGCGCCGCGCCGACTACCGAGGTCGTCAAAGGGGACCTGCTCGACAGGCCGTCGCTCGAAGCGGCGCTGAAGGGGGTCGATACCGCCTATTACCTGGTCCACTCGATGGGCTCGGGCCGTGACTATGCCCGGCTCGATCGGGAGGCGGCCGAGCGCTTTGGCGCCGCGGCGAACCACGCCGGCGTGCGCCGCATCATCTATCTGGGCGGCCTGGCGGATCCCTCGGCCGATCTGAGCGACCATCTGCGCAGCCGGCTGGACACGGGAAACCATCTGCGGGCCTCCGGCGTGCCGGTCACCGAGTTCCGGGCCTCGATCGTGATTGGCGCCGGCAGCCTGTCGTTCGAGATCATCCGCGCCCTCGTCGATCGTCTGCCGGTGATGATCTGCCCGCGCTGGGTCAGCACGGTGGCACAGCCGATCGGCATCGGCGATCTGCTCGCCTACCTCGTCGCCGCACTCGATCTGGCCGAGGACGGCAGCGCCCGGATCTACGAGATCGGCGGCGCCACGATTGCCTCGTACGGCGATCTAATGCGCGAGTACGCGCGCCAGCGCGGCTTGTGGCGGGCGATGATTCCCATCCCGCTGCTGACGCCGCGGCTGTCGTCGCTGTGGCTCGGGCTGGTGACGCCGGTCTACGCCCGCGTCGGACGGGAGTTGATCGGCGGCGTCCGCAACCGGTCCGTCGTGCGCGACTTCTCGGCACTTGACGCCTTCGCCATCCGCCCGCTGCCGGTTGAGGCCTGCATCGCGCTGGCCATCGCGCACCGCGAGCAGGCGGGGGCGGAGACCTCCTGGTCGGACGCACGTTCGTCGGCGCGGCCGACGCGCCCCAGGCCCGAGAGCGCCTACGGTGCCCGGCTCGTCGATGCCCGGGAAAGGCGCGTCAGCGCAACCCCTGACGCCGCGTTCACCCCGATCCGGCGCATCGGCGGAAGGCGCGGCTGGTATTACGCCGACCTGCTCTGGACGGTGCGTGGGTGGCTCGACCTCCTGCTCGGCGGCGCCGGGCTCCGCCGCGGGCGCCGCGATCCCGAAAGCCTCCGCACCGGCGACGCCCTCGATTTCTGGCGAGTGGAAGCGTTCGATCCGCCGCGGCGGATGCGCCTGGCGGCCGAGATGCGGCTGCCCGGCCGCGCCTGGCTGGAGTTCGACGTCAGGCCGGACGGCACCGGATCGATCATCAGGCAGACCGCGACGTTCGATCCCGTCGGCCTGTTCGGGGCGCTTTACTGGTACGCGCTGTGGCCGTTCCACGTCCTGATCTTCGGGGGGATGCTGCGGCGGATCGGCGAGCTCGCCGAGATCGCCGAGCGCCCGCCGGCCTGAAGGCGGTGCCGCCTGGCGGCCCCGGCGCCGGCGGCGGACCGCTCTAGTAGAGCGGCACGGACGGATCGACCTGACGCGACCAGGCATCGATCCCGCCGGTCAGGTTGAAGAGGCGGCGAAAGCCCGCTGCCGCGAAATATTCGGCGGCGGCCTGGCTCCTGATCCCGTGATGGCAGTGGAAGACGAGCGGCGTATCGCGATCGAGCGCCAGGATCTCGTCGTGGCTGCGCTTGTCGAGCAGCGCCGCCCCTTCGATGCGCGCCAGCTCCCGCTCTTCGGGCGTGCGGACGTCGATGAAGCGGAAGTCCTCCCGGCGATCGAGCATCGCCTTCAGCTCCGGCGCGGTGATCTGGCGAATCGGCATGCCCAATGATGCCACGGGCCCGCTCATCCGGCGATCAGCCGGTTGACGCCGGCAATGATCCGCTCTTCCACGACGTCCGCGAACGGACCGGGCCGGCCGTAATAGATCATCGCGTCGCCGCCCTCGTACCCTCCTTCGTGCAGCACCCGGCGCGAGGGGACGTAGCCGAAGACGTCGTTGCTGTAGCCCGCGGTCCAGAGACGCTGGCCGGGATGTTCCCGCGCGAGGCGGACCGCGTAGTCGATGACGACTTCGCCGCCGAGGGCGACGAGCGTCAGGTCGCGGCCGCCGAAGCGCCAGACCTGCAGTGGATCGCGCTGGAACGACGGCAGGCGGCCGTCCCTGCGGACGATCCCGGCCATCAGCGCCGCGTGCCGGCGCAGGTAGATCGGATCGATGTCGAGCCGGGCGTGCCAGCGCTCGCGCGCCGCGGCGTCCACGAACGGCAGATCCACCGTCCCGTAGGCGGTGTGGAGCGCCGGTGCAATCGGGCGCGCGCCGGGCAGCGCCGCATCGACCGCATCCGCCAGCGCCGTTCCGTGGGCCTCGACCAGTTCGATCGTGCCCCTCGGCTTCGGGTTGGCATCCGCCCCGCACCCCATCACGAACAGCGCCGTCGCACCCGGATGGCGCCGCTGCAGCGCCGCCTGGGCGACCCCGGCGTAGTCGCCGTGGTACTGGACGAAGCCGTCCTGCAGGGTGGTGTTGTGGCAGGCATAGCCAAAGACAATGGCCAGCGGTGCGCCGGCGCCGCCGTCCACCTTGAGGATGGGGACGGCGTGATCGACCGGACCGTCAGGGCTGAACGCCACCCGGCGGTTGGCGGCAAAATACGCCCGGCCCTGCGCCGAGGCCAGCGCGGCCGGCGCCAGCCGCGAGACGGCGTCCCCGATCACTGCGATCAGGTGACGTTCGAGCTGGGCGGTGTACTCCCGGAGCGCGTCCCATTGTTCGGAGGACAAGTCGTAGGCCACCGACAGCTGCTCGTCGACCACCGGTCCGCAGTGAGTATGGCTGGCGTTGAACAGCAGCGCCGAGCGGGCGATGCCATGGCGCCGGCGGACTGCGGCCGCCACCCGGTCGGTGATCCCTGCCGTCAGCCCGAGGAGGTCGACCGTGACGAGAACGGCCACCGGGCCGGGCCCGGCCTGGAGCGCCAGCGCCTTCGCACGCAGCGGCAGCGCCGTGCCCTGCGACGGCTGCTTTCGCAGGGCGAATCCGGCCATCCACAGCGACCGCTGCGGGGTAATGTCGAGGCTGGCGACGCCCGCCCGCCACGATGCCGGGGCTTCGTTCGCTCGCGCCAGCGGCGCTGCCAGCGCCGTCAGCCCCATCGCCTGCATGAAGGTGCGCCGATTCAGGTGATCCACCTGCGCATGATGGACCCTCCGGCGCGATCTTGACAACTCGAGTGGCTGGACGTTGCGGGCCAACGACTTAGGCTGTAGATCAATGTCCCCCTTTACGTACGTGAATTGTAATCTGATGACACGATTGGGGACGCGGCGGGAATTGACACAGAGGAAATCGGGGATTTTCCGCGGGTAAAGACCCGGCATCGCGCTTGCCAGTTGGGCAGCAGGCTGATGACACAATTCTCTTCGACGCCCCGTTTCGTAAGCGCTGGAGGCTTCCGGTGATCGTCCATGCTGCCGCGATGTTCGGCTGCCATCA
Source organism: Acidobacteriota bacterium (assembly GCA_043735365.1). Lineage (GTDB taxonomy): Bacteria > Acidobacteriota > Vicinamibacteria > Vicinamibacterales > 2-12-FULL-66-21 > JALZOC01. The sequence continues at coordinate 6,514 of JAYTEJ010000624.1, read as the reverse complement.
CCGCTACCTGGTGCTCGAAGACGACGGCCTGGCGCTGTTCGTCTGCGAGTCCTGCGGCCATCGCACCGACATGCTGCCGCTGCAGCTCGACGCCGCGCGCGGAGAGGTCGTCGAATTTCCCGGAGGCACGATTCGCACGCTCGCCGCCGCCTCGGCCCGGACATCGTCTGCCAGACAACAGAGAGGTTGAACACCATGGGGTTGTATCGCCACCCGCACCTCGTCCGCGGCGTCGTCCACACTCCCGAAGGGGCTTTTCGAATCGACCGCGGTCTCGTGCGGGTACCCGACGAGGTCGGCGATTCGCTGGGATGGAAGCGCATCGACGAGGAGCGCGCGCTGCTGGAGCGGGCGCCGCGCGCCGCCGCCCCGGATGCGGACCACGCCGGCGCGGCCTGACCTCCTACCGCGCCCGCCGCGCCTGCTCCCGTCCCTCCCGGGCCAGCAGCTCGCGCTTCCGCTCCACCCCCCAGCGATATCCCGAGAGCGCGCCATTGGTGCAGACGATGCGATGGCAGGGGATGGCGACGGCAACGGGATTGGCCGCACAGGCGCCGGCGACGGCGCGGGCCGACCCGGGAATACCCAGCCGCGCCGCCACCTCCGCGTAGCTGGCGGTTGAGCCGGGCGGAATTTCCATGAGCGCGCGCCACACCCGCTGCTGAAACGCGGTGCCGCTGACATCGAGAGGCAGCTCGAGCCCGATCTGCGGGGCCTCCACGAACCCCACCACCCGCGCGACCCACGCGTCGAACTCCTGTCCTCCGGCCTCGAGATCGGCGCGGGGAAAGCGCCGCTGCAGTTCCTGTACGAGCTGGTCGGGATCGTCGCCGAGGAAAATCGCGCAGATGCCGCGATCGGTGGCGGCGACGACAATCGACCCGAGGACGCATTGTCCTGCCGCAAAGCGGATGCGGGTCCCTGCCCCGCCGCGGCGGAAGGCCGAGGGGCTCATCCCGAGGAGCCCTGGCGCGGCGGCATAGAACCGGCTGCTCGACTCGAAGCCCCCCTCGTAGACCGCGTCCGTGACGGTGGCGCTTCGCGCCAGGGTCGTCCGGACCCGCTCGGCCCGCCGCGCCGCCGCGTAGGCGCGCGGCGTCAGTCCGGTGGCGCCCCTGAAGATGCGGTGAAAATGGAAGCGGCTGACGCCAGCGGAGGCCGCGAGGGCGCCGAGGTCCGGCATCCGGGCATCGGCGTCGATCGCCCGGCAGGCCTGGACGACGAGCGCGGCGTGCCGCTCTGCGAGCGGGGCATCCTTCGGCCGGCAGCGGCGGCAGGCACGAAAGCCGGCCCGTTCGGCGTCCGCGGCCGAGGCGTGAAAGGCGACGTGCTCGCGCCGCGCGCGCCGCGAGCCGCAGGATGGCCGGCAGTAGATGCCGGTGGTGCTGACCGAATAGAAGAACGTGCCGTCGGCCGCCGGGTCGCGGCGGACCACCGCCTCCCAGCGCGCCGTGTCGGTGTCAATCGAGGTCGTCATGTCAGGCTCCTGAACTGCCGGAGGCCCAGACACCCCCGACCCGTTCAGTGTAGGCGGCGCCCCCTGCGCCGCGCACTCCGCGGCTTGCGTTCGAATCCGGCAGGTCGCCTGGAGACGCCCGCAGGCGTTCAGACGGCGGACGGCATCGTGAACGTGCTGCGGACGTAGGCGATGTTGGCGCGGGTGTCGGCGATCAGATCGCCGGTCGGCGCGTCGGTCTCGAGCACGTACCAGCCGCGATAGCCGATGTCGTGATACTCCCCCGCCAGCCGCGGCCAGTCCATGATATCGGCGTCACGCATCAGCGCCGGGCCGTTCTTGACGTGAATCTGGTTGATCCGCCTGCCGAGCCTGGCCGGCTCGCCGTACGGATCGTGCAGCCGCGACTTGATGTTGCGGGCGTCGTAGTAGATCCCCACGGCATCGGAGCCGATGGCGTCGAGCAGCCGGATATTGTCCTCGGCCGAGATCCAGTCTTCGAGCGCGACCACGACCCCGGCCTTTTCCGCGTAGCGCGCCACTTCCTGCATCATCGCCACGAAAGTGTCCACTTCGCGGGCGTTGGTCATGGTGATGTGGCTGTCGCCGAGGATCGGCAGCAGGATGTTGGTGGTCCCGAGATTACGGGCCACCTCAACGGCCTCGACCAGCAGGATCGCCGCCGCCGGGTTGGTGTGCAGCGGCAGCCGCGACTTGCCCGGTGATCCAATCGCCAGCGAGCAGATCTGAATGCCGTTGTCGAGCGCCGCCTGCTTGAAGGCGGCCTGCGTCGCGGGCTGCCGGAGGTGCGGGCTGCCGTCTTCCGGGAATGTCAGGCTGACCTGGATCCCGTCGAGACCCATCTCGCGGGCCAGTGCGATTTTGGTGATGTCGCCGCGCTTGCCGAGGTTCCAGTCCGTCATGCCGATGCGAAGCGGAGGGGCGGCGGTGGATGGCTGGACTGGCTGGCCGCCGGCGCTGCCGCCGGCGACCAACGCGGGGACGGCGGCGGCGGCCGCCGCCTGTCGGACGAAATCACGCCTGGTCGTCAACATGAGCCCTCTTGTGATAGAAAACCGGGACCCCCTTCACGCGTTCACGAGGCCCAGATGATCACGAAGCTTACCGCAACGCTGGCCGTCGCCGTCGCGATCGCCGGTCTCCACGCGCAGGCGCCCGCCTCCGGCGTGCTCCTCGTGCTGGCGAAGACGGACCGGACGCTCTCGGTGGTCGACCCGGCGACGCTGAAAGTCACCGGGCACGTCCCGTCTGGCCCCGATCCCCACGAAGTGGCGGTCTCCGCCGACGGGCGGACGGCCTACATCGCCAACTACATCGGCGGCGGCAACATCATCACGGTGGTCGACCTCGCGGCGATGAAGACGCTGGCGCCGATCGACCTCGGCCCCCTCAGGGCGCCGCACGGCCTGGACTTCACTGGCGGCAAGCTCTGGTTCACCGCCGAAGCGGCGAAGGCCATCGGCAGCTACGACCCTGCCGCCGGTAAGGTGGACTGGATCCTCGGCACCGGCCAGGACCGCACCCACATGATTGCCGTCGAGAAGGACCTCAAGTGGATGGTCACCTCCAACATCGGCTCGGCGACTATGACCTTCGTCGAACGGCGCACGGTCGAAGGACGCGGCCGGGGCGGGGGCGGCGGGCCGCAGACCGACTGGAGCGAAACCATCATCCCCGTCGGGCGCGGCGCGGAAGGTTTCGATGTGAGTCCCGACGGCCGGGAGATCTGGGCCGGCAACGCCCAGGACGGCACGGTCTCGATCGTCGATCTCGCCACCCGGCGCGTCACCGCGACGCTGCAGGCCGACGTCGGCGGCGCCAACCGGCTCAAGTTCACACCCGATGGGAAACTGGTGTTCGTCTCCACCCTCTCGGGACCGGACCTGGTGATGATCGACACCGCCAGCAGGAAAACCGTCAAGCGACTGCCGCTTGGCCGCGGCGCCGCGGGCATCCAGATGCAGCCCGACGGCGCGCGCGCCTACGTCTCCGTTACCCCTGACGATTACGTCGCCGTCATCGACCTCAAGACACTCACCGTCGTCGGACGCATCGACGCCGGACGTCAGCCGGACGGGGTGGCATGGGTGCCGCGCCGGTGACCACCAACAAGATGCGATGGCGGGTGTGAGCTGTGCAATACTGGCGTCGTGAGCCCTTGCCCTTCAGTCCACGCCCGGAGGCTGCCGTAAATGCCGCATCGCGTGCTGATCGTGGACGACGATGAAGACTGCCTCTCAGGTCTGCAGCAGCTCATCGAGAATGTCGGACACGAAGTACTGGTGGCGAGCACCTTCGAGGAAGGCCGCCGGCTGCTGAAAACCGCAGCCCCCGACCTGCTGATCGCCGACGTCCGGCTCGGCGCCTTCAACGGTCTGCAGCTCATCGCCACCACCGAACTGAACATTCCGGTCATCGTCATCAGCGGCTTCGACGATGTCGTCCTGCAGGCCGAGGCGCGGGCGATGGGCGCGGAGTATCTGGTCAAGCCGATTTCTCCGTCGGCCCTTCTTGATTACATCGGCGAAAAGCTCGATGGACGCCAGACGACGGCGACCCCGCCGCGGGTGTAAGGACCGGTTTTTTTCCTCGCGTCATCGTGCCTGGCCGGACATGGACTTTCCTGACTCTCTCGAACAGTGTCACCGGCTGATCCGCCGCCTGCTGGAAGAAAACGCCGGCTTGCGGCGCTCGGGTGCGGCGTTCGGACATCTGGCTGAGCGCCTCAACCATCAGTTGCAGGAAGAGCGTCGTGTCGGCGACCGTCGCCGAATCGGGCGTGTCGGCGAGGACCGGCGCTCGCAGTCGGCGGTCGGCGCTCTGGGGGCCGGAAAGCTCAGCCGCTAATCTTGCGCGCCGCGGACCGAGCCTCGCCAGATATAAGCCGGGAATAAAGAATCACAAAACACGCGAGTGGAATGCCGTTAGAATGCCCGCGGAGGGACTGTAATGAATCTCCAAGCCGCGTTGCTGACCACTTTGGCGCTCGCCCTGCTAAGCGGTCCTCCGCCCGCCCCGTCCGACTCCCTCGCGTATCCACTGGCACTGCATACGCGGTGGACGTATCACATGCGCCAGGAGTTCGCTCCCGGCGTGCATCCCTCGCCGGCCGATATGCCGCTGCTGACGAAAGGCAATGTCCTCGACACGACGGTCGTGAGCGAGGTCGTCGGATCGGACACGATCGGCGGCGTCACGTACTCGCGCGTGGAATCACGGCACGACGGCCGTCTCTGGATGACCGAGTGGATGCGGCTCTCACCTGACGGATTGTTCCTCGGCAAGACGAACGAGGACGGCGACCCGACCGTGTTCACGCCGCCGCAAAAAATCCTCAGTCCGCGACTCGCGCCCGGGGAGTCCTGGACGTGGAAGGCAGCCGACGCGCCGGTCAATATCCAGGTGCGCGTGGTCGGCAAGGAAGCCACCACCGTGCCGGCCGGACAGTTCGACGCCGTCAAGACAATTCATGAAGCGACGATGGTGCTGCCGCAGGCCAGCGTCCACTCGGTCAATTCGCGATGGTTTTCGAGCGGCGTCGGCTACGTGCGGCAGGACACCGAGACATCGGCCGGCGGTCGCCAGTTATCGCGGACGCAACTGCAGTTAACCGCGTTCAGCGGCGCGACGCCGCCGGCCTCGACGACGACCACCCCGGCCGCCGCAACCTCGCCAGCAGCGGCTCCGGCCGCCCAGCCCGCGGCGCAGAGCGCAGAACAAGAGAGCGGGCTGGCGGGTGTCACGACAAGGATCGAGTATCTCCATCAAGGCAGCGGCGCGCTGCACCTCGGCGTTGTCTTCAAGAACACGACCGACAGGCCGGTGCGTGGCGACGCCCTGCTGTTCGATCACGTCACTCTCACCGAAGCCAAGAGCCAGCAGAAGCATTTTCCGCTGAAGGGCGCGGAGGGACATTTCATCGCGGGGCCGATTTCCGATTGGAACAGCGGTGGCCGCTGGTGGGTGAACATCCCGGCGCACGGGGAAGTGCTGGTGTGGGCGCTGTTCGATGCGATCGGCGGGGCAACGGTGGATGTGTCGCTGCCGGTTTCGCAGCCGTTCGACGCCGTGAGGGTCATTACGGATCCGCCGGCGGCGTTGCAGGTTGCGGGGCTGGGCCTTCCCGTGCGCGGGACGATCACGTCCGCGACGCGCGCGGACGGCCAGTTGAAGGTGCGGATCAAGATCGCGAGCACCGGCGCCGCGGCCAATAGCGGCGACGCGCTTTACTACTCCGATGCCTACGTGCTCGATCCTGCGAACAAACGCCAATACCCGTTGATCAAGGATGCCGACGGCAATTTTCTGGCAGAGCCGATCTCTGACCACTCGAAGGGCGGCCGGCTTTACCTCAAGGTGCCGGCGCGAGGACAGGTGTTCATGGCGCTCACCTTCGCTGCGCCTCCCGACAGCGTCAAGGCGATCGACGTCGTCGTGCCTCAGTTGGATCTCTTCGAGGCGGTGCCGATGGCCGGTGATGGAGGCGGTGTCGCGTCCGGCGCCGCCGTCGCCGGACGCACGATTGGCCTCGAGAAGGCGCTGGAGGATCTTCGCGCCGACGTCACCCCGCAGCAGGTGAAAGTGAACCTGTCGGCGGACGTCCTGTTCGATTTCGACAAGGCGGATCTGAAACCGGAAGCGGAGCCACAGCTCGTCGAGCTCGCGACCGTCGTCAAGGGTTACCCCGGCGCCTCGGTTGCGATCGAAGGTCACAGCGACGGCAAAGGCGCCGACGCGTATAACCAAACGCTGTCGGAAAAGCGTGCGGCATCGGTCGCGCAGTGGCTGGTCGCCAAGGCCGGTGCGAGCGCGCCGCAGCTGCACACGCGCGGATGGGGGAAGACGAAGCCGATTGCCCCGAACACGAAACCGAACGGCGCCGACGATCCGGACGGCCGCGCGAAGAACCGCCGCGTCGAGATCACGATCACGAAGTCATGAGCCTCGGCACAGTCGCCAGCGGCCTGGCCGCCGCGTGCCTCTGCCTGTTCGTCGCGATGCCGGCCCACGCCGCCGCACAGCCTGCCGAATGACCCG
>JAYTEJ010000623.1:0-8068 GCA_043735365.1 Acidobacteriota bacterium | reverse complement strand
CTCGACGCGGCCCACGAGGCTCGACTACACGATGACCACCCTCGGCAACGGCCTCAAAGTGGTCTTTCTCGAAGACCATTCGACGCCGATCGTCCATACCGAGGTCTGGTATCACGTCGGCTCGAAGAACGAGAAGCCGGGGCGGACCGGCTTCGCTCATCTCTTCGAGCACATGATGTTCAAGGGCTCGAAGAACGTCGAGCCCGAGGGGCATCCGTCCTACATCTCGAGCATCGGCGGGCAGAGCAACGCCTACACCACCGAGGATGCCACGGTCTTCTGGCAGACGACGCCGGCGCAGTATCTGCCGCTGGTGCTGTGGCTGGAGGCCGACCGGATGGCCTCGCTGCGGATCAGCGAAGACGTCTTCAAGAACGAGCGTGAGGTGGTGAAGGAAGAGCGCCGGATGCGCATCGACAACCAGCCCTACGGCCGGCTGAACGAGCTCATCTACGACCAGGCGTTCACCGTGCATCCCTACAAGCACCCGACCATCGGCAGCATGCGGGATCTCGAGGCGGCGTCGGTCGAGGACGTGCGCGGCTTCTTCCACACCTACTACGTGCCCTCGAACGCCACCGTGGTGATCGTCGGGGATTTCGACACCAGGGAGGCCGGGGCGCTGGTCGAGCGCTACCTCGGCCGGGTGCCGAAATCGGATCGCCCGGTGCCCAGGGACATTCCGCGCGAACCGCCACAGACCAAGGAGCGGCGGGTCACGCTGGAGGAGAACTGGCCGCTGCCGGCGGTGGTGGTGGCGCACCACATCACCTTCGACGGCGACCCGGACTCCTACCCGCTGCACATTGCCTCGAAGGTGCTGTCCGACGGCCAGAGTTCGCGGATCTACCGGAAGCTGGTCTACGAGAAGCAGCTGGCGCTGGCGGCGTTCGGTGGCGGCAACATCATCGAGGACCCCAATCTGTTCTATGCGGTCGCCATCGTCCAGCCCGGGCACACGACGGAGGAAACGATCACCGCGCTGATTGCCGAGCTCGATCGGCTCCGCAACGAGCCGATCAGCGCCGCCGAGCTGCAGCAGGCGAAGAACCAGTTCGCGCGCGACTACATTTTTGGGCGCGAGTCGAACAAGGACAAGGCATCGCAGCTGGGCCATGCGGTGGTCATCCACAACGACATCAAGACCGCGGACGGCGAGTTCGACATCTTCATGAACATCACCCAGGCCGACGTCCAGCGAGTGGCGCGCAAGTACTTCACCCCCGAGAACCGGCTGGTGATGACGATCATGCCGAAGGGGTTGACGACCGGGGAGCCGGCCCAGTGAGGCGCCTGCCGCTGTTCTGCCTGCTGCTGCTGGCGCTGGCGGTGCCGGCGCGCGGCCAGTCCGACTGGCCGACCGAGCGGCCGCCGCGGCCGCTGCCGGCGCGGGAGGTCAACTTTCCGCCCTACCAGATGAAGACGCTGGCCAACGGACTGCAGGTGATTGCGGTGTCGCATCACGAGCAGCCGGCGGTGAGCCTGCGGCTGATCCTGCGCGCCGGCGGCGCCCAGGATCCGGCCGCACGGCCTGGCGTGGCCTATGTCGCGGCGGCGCTGCTCGACCAGGGCACGACCACCAGGACCGCGGAACAGATCGCCAATACCATCGACTCGATCGGCGGCGCGATCGGGACCGGCGCGACCAGCGACCTGACGTCGATCTACGCGGCGGTAATGAAGGACAGCCTCGGCGTGGCGCTCGACCTGGTGTCCGACCTGGCGCGCCATCCCGCCTTTGCGCCCGAGGAGATCGATCGGCAGCGGCAGCTGATCCTGTCGGGGCTGAAGGTGAGCTACGACGATCCCGATTACCTCGCCGGGGTGGTGTTCGACCGCCTCGTCTACGGCTTCCATCCCTACGGCAAGCCCGACTCGGGGACGCCCGAGTCGATTGCCGCGGTGACCCGCGAGGACCTGCTGGCGTTCCACAGGCGCTGGTTCGGTCCGAACAACGCCATCCTGGCGATCGTCGGCGATGTCTCGGCGGAGGAAGCGTTCGCCGGGGCGGAGCGGGCCTTTGGCGGCTGGTCGCGGATCGATCTGCCGCCGGCGACGGTGTCGGAGCCGCCGGCCCCCACCCGCCGGGTGGTGATCGTCGATCGCCCGGGCGCGGTCCAGACCGAGATCCGGGTCGGCAACATCGGCCTGCCGCGGCGCGACAAGGACTACCTGGCGCTCGACATCGCCACCAAGATCCTGGGCGGCGAGGGGGGCAACCGCCTGCACCGGGTGCTTCGCTCCGAACGCGGCCTGACCTACGGGGCCTCGGCCGACCTCCACGCCCTCAAGGACACCGGCAACCTCGTCGCCGACACCGATACCCGCTCGGAGAAAACCGGCGAGGCGCTGCGGGTGATCGTGGACGAGATCGCCAAGCTCCAGCGCCAGCGCGTCGAGCAGCGCGAGCTCAGCGACGCCCAGGAATATCTGACCGGCAGCTTCCCGCTGACCATCGAAACGCCCGGCGCGATTGCGCTGCAGGTGCTGAATGCGGTCTTCTACGGCCTCGACCTCAACGAGCTGCAGACCTACCGCGACCGTGTCAACAGCATCACCGTGGACGACATCCAGCGCGTCGCGCGCCAGTACCTGCATCCCGACCGGCTGACGATCGTGCTCGTCGGGGACGCCGCCGTCATCCGCAAGCAGCTCCCGGGCGTCGGCTTCGAGGAGGTCGAGAGCATCAGCATCGGCGATCTCGATCTCTCGGCGCCGGATCTCCGCCGCCGGCCGGCTCCGGCCGCCGGGGGCATCGCACCGATCGCGCTCGGCTGGCAGGCGCCGGCCTCTACACGCGGCGCGGCGCCCGCCTCCGATCGAGCTCGGGCCGCGGCGCCGGACGTCCAGGATCTCGTCGCCCGCGCGGTGGCTGCCAAGGGCGGGCTGCCGCGGCTGCGGTCGATTCGCACACTGCGGGTCCAGGCCACGACCACCGTCGACGTCCAGGGCACCAGCACCCGGTTTCCGATCACCACGTCGATCCGCTACCCCGGCGCATTCCGCAGCGAATCGGAGCTTCCCGCCGGCCGCCTGGTGCAGGTGTTCAACGCCGGCGACGCCTGGTTTCAGGATCGCGGCGGCATTCACGCCGCCCCCCCCGGCATGGCCGAGCAGATGCGCGGCGCCGTCCAGCGCGACAGCGTGATGCTGCTGCTGGCGCTGGCCGACGGAGAGCTGCCGGCCCGCCGCGCCCCGGACGCCAGCGACGGCGCCCGCACATTGCCGGCGCTCGAAGTATCGCTACCGGGAACGCCGCCGCTGACCCTGCTCTTCGATCCGGTCACGTCGCTCATCGTCAAGGCGCGCTACCGGCTGGCCGGCCTCCCTCGTGGCGAGAGCACCGAGGCGGAGGAGTCCTACTCGGATTATCGCGACGTCGAGGGCCTCAAGGTCGCCTTCACCACGGACGTGCGCCGCGAGGGGGCGCCGGCGCTGCGGCGCCTCGTCCGCAGCTGCGAGATCAACGTGCCGCTCGAGTCCACCCTGTTCGTCAAGCCCAGTTGATCCAGCCGGACCGCCATCCGTGCGCGTGATGATCTCGTGCGGCGAGCCGTCCGGCGATCTCTATGCCGGGGCGCTGGCGTCGGAGATCCTGCGGCGCGAGCCGGACGCGATCATCACCGGCTTCGGCGGCGATCGGCTGCGCGCCGCCGGCGCCTCGCTGGTCGGCGACTTCCGGGGCTTGTCGGTGACCGGCCTGCTCGAAGTCGCCCGGCTGCTGCCCCGCACCTACCGGATCTACCGCCAGCTGGTGGACGCCGCCGCCGCGGCGCGGCCCGACGTCCTGGTGGCCATCGATTTTCCCGATTTCAATTTCATCCTCGCGCGCGCGCTCCGCAAGCTGGGGGTGCCGGTCGTCTACTACATCAGCCCGCAGCTGTGGGCCTGGCGCGGCGGCCGCATCAAGACGATGCGGCGGATCGCGGACATGGTGCTGGTGATCTTCCCGTTCGAGGAGCCGATTTACCGCGCCGCCGGCGTGCCCGTGCAATGGGTCGGTCATCCCCTGCTCGACGTCGCGGCGCCGCCGCAGCCGCGCGGCGCCTTCCTGACCAGTCTCGGGCTCGATCCGGGGCGTCCCGTGATCGCGCTGCTCCCCGGCAGCCGCGGCAACGAAGTGCGCGCCATCCTTCCGGATCTGACCCGCGCCGCCGCTCTCATCCGCGCCAGCCTGCCCGGCGCCCAGTTCCTGGTCGCGCGCGCCCCCCACGTCGGCGCGGAGCTGTTCGCGCCGCTGGCGGCGCTCGCCGGCGCCGCCCCCCCCATCCTCGCGACCGTCGAGGGGCGGGCCGACGACGTGCTCGCCGCGGCGGACGTGGCGCTGGTCGCCTCCGGCACGGTGACGGTGCAGGCCGCCCTCCATCAGTGCCCGATGGTCGTCGTCTACCGGCTGTCGCCGGTGACCTACGCGCTCGGCCACCGTTTCGTCCGCGTCGATACCTACGCGATGGCCAACCTGATTGCCGGCCGGCGCGTCGTGCCCGAGCTCATCCAGGACGCCTTCACTCCCCGGGCGGTCGCCGACGAGGCGCTGCGCGTGCTGCGCGATCCGCGCCACGCCGCGGCGGTGCGCGCGGAGCTCGGCGAGGTCCGCGTCCGGCTCGGGGCGCCGGGCGCGAGCGGACGCGCGGCCGATGCGGTCCTGGCAGTCGCGCGGCGCGGCCGTGCGGATCGTTTGGGATAGACTTTCCGGATGCGCAGAGTGCTGCTGATCGTCGTCCTGCTCGTGTCGGCGAGGTCGCTCGGCGCGACCGTGCTCGTCCCCGCCGAGTTCCGCGAGATCGTGTCGGGCTCCCAGATCATCGTCTACGGGCGCGTCGCCGACGTGCATGCGGAGTGGACGGACGACCGGCGGCAGATCGACACGGTCGTCACCCTCGACGCCGCGACGTATCTGAAAGGCGGCCCCGGCGACGTCGTCACCTTCCGGGTCCCCGGGGGACAGGTCGGCCGCTACAAGAACGTGATTGTCGGCGCGCCCGAGTTCCGCGCCGGCGAGGAGGCGGTGGTCTTCCTGAGCGCCGCGGGGCCGTCGGTGGCGCACGTCTTCGGCCTCAACCAGGGAGTGTTCCGCGTCCGGCGCAACGCCGCGACCGGGCAGCGGCTGGTGATTCCGCCGCTGTTGATGGCCTCGGGTGATGCGCCCGAGCCGGTGACACGGGGCGCCGTCGCCCGCCAGCCGCTGCCGCTCGATTCGTTCGCGGCGACGGTTCGCGCCGCCATGGTGCAGACGCGGGGGACGCGGTGAGCCGGCGGGCAGCGCTGCTGCTGACGCTGGCGCTGGTGGCGGGCGCCGCCGCGCCCGCACAGGCCTACCTGAAGCTGGGGTCGCGTGTCGGCACCCGGACCCAGACCCTCAAGTGGCCGGCGATGCCGATCCGGTATTTCGTCACCGACCGCGGCGTCCCCGGGGTGACCTCGCTGCAGCTGCAGCAGACGGTGACGAAGGCCTTCGCCACCTGGGACGCGGTGCCGACCGCGGCGGTGTCGTCGCAGTTTGTCGGCTTTACCGCCGCCAACCCGCGCGGCGGCGATGGCATGACGGTGATCGGCTTCCAGAGCCGTCCCGAGCTGGATCGCACCCTCGGCGCCACCTCGTTCCTCGTCGATACCCTGACCGGCGACATCGTCGAGGCGGATATCTTCCTGAACAGCGCCTTCCCATGGTCGGTGGCCGCGCAGGGGGATCCCGCCGGCTTCGACCTGGAGACGATCGCGCTTCACGAGATCGGCCACCTCCACGGGCTGGCACACTCGGCCCTCGGCGAGACCGAGCTGCGCGCCGGCGGGCGCCGCGTCATCGCTTCCGAGGCGGTGATGTTCCCGATTGCCTTCTCACCCGGGAGCGTGGCGCTGCGCTCGCTGCGCGCCGACGACATCGCCGGCCTCTCGGATCTCTATCCTGCGGCGGGGTTCGCCCGGCAGACAGGCAGCATCAGCGGCAAGGTGACCAAGAACGCCGCCGGCGTCCTCGGCGCTCACATCGTCGCCTTCAACCCCAGAACGGGAAAGCTGATCGGCGGCTTCTCCCTGGACGATGACGGGTCGTTCGTGATCGCCGGGCTGGAACCAGGCCCCTACGTCCTTCGCGCCGAGCCGCTCGACGATGCCGATGTCGAAAGTTTTCTGGATCTGACGCTGGGCGTGGACGTGAACTTCCGGGTCAGGTTCTATGAAAAGCTGGTGGTCGTGCCCAGGGGGGGCGGCGCGAGCCAGGTGGCCCTGAAGGTTCTGGCCAAGTGACGCCGGCCGTCGCTCAGGCGAGGCAGGGCTGCGGCGCGGCGCTGCTGGTGATCGGTGTGATGCTGCTCGGGCCGGCGCAGACGTCGGCGCAGGTCTGGGCCGGGCCGCGGGCTCCGCACGCGGGCTCCGTGGAGGTGAGCGCCGGCGTGGTGTTCACCGGCGCGATGGAGCTGGGCACCCGCGACGCGGAGGAGACCCGTAACATCAACACCGGGTCGGGCCCGTTCGCGCTGTTCTCGTCTGCCTCGAAGGTTGCCGCGGCGCCCGCGGCAGTGTTCCGCGTCGGCGTGTATCTCTCGCCGGCCGTGGCGGTCGAAGGCGGCGTGCAGTACGGGCGCGCCACCCTGTCCACCGCCCTGTCCGGCGATGCCGAGCAGGCGCCGGCTCTCTCGGCCGACGAGATCATCACCCGATACCTGATCGAGGGGACGCTCGTGCTCCACCTCAATGGGCTGTCGTTCGCCGGCGGCAGGGGGGTGCCGTTCCTCGCCGGCGGCGGCGGCAGCCTGCGGGAGCTGCACGAGGGCAACGCCCTGATTGAGACCGGCCGGGAATACCACGGCGGCGGCGGGGTGAAGATCTGGCTCGGCGCCAGCAGGAAAGCCGGACTGCGGGCGGATGTCGGCGTCTCGGCGCGCAGCGGCGGCATCGACTTCACCACGACCCGCCGCATGCTGCCGACCGGCGCGGTGTCGCTCGTCTACCGGTTCTAGCAGCGGCCCGCTCGGGATCCCCGATCCTGGCCTCCGAAGCCCACGCTCCACAGTCTGGTCATCGCTCCGTGCGGACCGGCGACGGTACCGTCCGCGATCCCCCGGTCGCCTCGGTTTCCATGTCCACCCGCGCGCCGTCGATGCGATACCAGCCGACAGGGCTGCCCGCCCACTCGGCGCCTGCCGCGCCGTTGAGCCCCACGGCAATGCCCTCGTGCCAGTCGAGCCGCGTCCGGTGGACATGGCCGCAGACGACCAGCAGGACGCCTGCCGCCGACGCCGCGCGCCAGAACCGGTGCCGGTCGGCGTCCCGGATGTGCATCGGGACGATGACGGCCGGCATTGGCCGGCCGGGGATCCACTGGAAGGGGGCGATGTCGAGCGGGTAGTGGTGCATCAGCACCACCAGGGGAGTGGCTTCCCGCGGCCGCGCCTCGAGCCACGCGCACTGTGCCGCCGGGACCGCGCCGATGGCCTGGTTGAGGACGACGCGGCGGCGGTCGAGCGCGAACGGTGTCCACGGCGCCGGTACCGAGTCGAGCACCGCCAGCCGCAGGCCTGAAGGAAGCCGCTTCAGATAGGGGGCGCCGCCGGCGACGCCTTCCGCCCGGGCGGCGATCGCCTGGTGGAACCGCCGCTGTCGTGTGCCGAGGAGCGGGGGAGGATCCCAGAAGCGCAGCGCCAGCCGCCAGAGGTCGGCGCGCCGGGAGGGATGTCCGCCGCTCGAAGCGAGGTCGTGGTTGCCGTGGAGGACGGTGGTGCGCGCGGCGGTCAGGAGATCACGCTCCGCGAGAGCGTCGAGGATGCGGGAGAGCAGCGGCGGCGCCCAGCGATCGAGCAGGTCGCCAGTGATGACGAGATGATCGGGATGGCGGCCGGTGATGCAATCGAGCTGGCGCTCCAGCCGCCTCACATCCCCGGCCTCTTTCACGTGCAGATCCGACAGGTGCGCGATCAGCACCAATCAGATCTGAGTCTTGAGTGTCGGGTCGTCTTCCGCTGTGCGGTCCTCGCGGTCGAGGTCTTCCTCGTAGCGCCGCGGGGTCTCGCCACGCCGCAGGTTCTCACGGGCGACGACATCGTCGCCGGTCGGCACCGGATCGGAGGTG
>JAYTEJ010000622.1:0-2920 GCA_043735365.1 Acidobacteriota bacterium | reverse complement strand
CGGCCCGAACTGCTCACCCAGCTCGGGGTCGGCGTCGGCGATCGGATCCGCATCGGCCAGCGCGCCTTCACCATCCGCGGCGTCATCGACCAGGAGCCGGGGCGGCGCGTCGGCGGCTTCAGCCTCGGATCCCGCGTGCTGGTCGATCTCGTCGATCTGCAGCAGGCGGGCCTGCTGTCGTTCGGCAGCCGCGCCAATTACCAGCTGCTGCTCAAAGTCCGCGACGACGGCGTCGAGCCGCTCACCAGGGACATCCGCCGCAGGTTCCGCGACCGGTCGGTCAGCGCCCGCTCCTACAAGTCCACCGAGGATCAGATCGGCGAGAACCTCCAGCGCGCCGAGAACTTCCTCAGCCTCGTGGGCTTCGTCATCGTGGTGCTCGGGGGCATCGGCGTCTGGAGCGTCACCCGCGTGTTTGTCCGGCAGAAGATGCGCAGCGTAGCCGTCCTCAAGTGCCTCGGCGCCTCGACCGCTGAGGTCCTCGGCACCTACGTGCTGCAGGTCGCCCTGCTGGCCGCTGCCGGCAGCCTGATCGGCGTGCTCCTGGCGGCCGCGGGGATGCGGGCGATTCCTTCGTCGCTGGCCGAGTCGTTCGGCGGCATCCCTTACGGGCTGACGCCGTCCGCCGTCGGCCAGGGGCTTGCGGTCGGGCTGCTGGTGTCGATTCTGTTCGCGCTGGTGCCGCTGCTCGAGGTCCGCCGCATCAAGCCGCTGCTGCTGATTCGGGGAGCCGAGATGGCGGTGGCGCGCCCGCCATCGGATGCAGCGTCGCGGCCCTGGACCGCGCGGCTGGCGCGGGTCGACTGGCTGCAGGCCATCGTCGCCGCCGTCGTCGGAGCCGCCCTGATTGGCGTGGCCTCCTGGCAGGCAGGGTCGTGGCAGGCCGGGGCGGCGGTGAGTGTCGGGTTCGCCGCGGTCTCGCTGCTGCTCTATGCCGCCGCGTTCGCGCTGGTCAGGCTGGTCATGCCGCTGGCCGCGGCGCCGTGGTTCCCGCTGCGGCACGCCGTCATCAGCCTCCGGCGTCCGGGCAACCAGACGCGGGTCATCCTGCTGGCGGTGGGACTCGGCAGCTTTTTCGTGCTCGGCATCCGCTCGCTGCAGACCAATCTGATCGCGGAGGTCTCGGCGGGAGCGGAGCGCGGCGGCGCCGACATGTTCCTGATCGACATCCAGGGCGACCAGGTGGACGGGGTGCGCACGCTGGTGCAGGAGCGGCTGGGCAGCAGCGGAGATCCCATACGCCTGGTGCCGGTGCTGCGGGCCAGGGTGACCTCGGTTCGCGGACGCGACATCGGCACCGCCCCTCCCGGTGGGGGACGCGGCCCCGGAGGCCTCGGGCGCGAATACACCATCACCTACCGCAATCAGCTCGAGGCCAACGAATCGATCACCAGCGGACGCTTCTGGCAGCCGGACGCCAGCGGCCATCTGCCCGCCGGCGAAGTATCAATCGAGGAGAGCATTCACGAGCGCTTCAACATCAACGTCGGCGACGAGATGCGCTTCGACGTGCTCGGGCGCGCACTGACCGCACGGGTCACCAGCGTCCGCAAGGTCGAATGGGCGGACGCACGGGCGGGGGGCTTCATGTTCGTGTTCAGCCCCGGGGTGCTGGCCGACGCCCCCCACACCTTCGTCGGGTTCGTGAAGGGACCGGACGACAGCGCCGCCCGATCACGGCTGCAGTACGACCTGGTGTCGCGGTTTCCCAATGTCACCACGATTGACGGCCGCGAAATTCTCGCCCGGATTCAGAAGGTCATCGACAACGCCGTCCTTGGCATCTCCATCGTCGGCGGCGTGGCGCTCCTCAGCGGTGTACTGATCCTGATTGGCGCGGTGGCGATGACCAAATTCCAGCGCGTCTACGAGGCGGCCATCCTGCGCACCCTCGGCGCCGGCACGCGCCTGCTGACGACGACGCTGGCGATCGAATACGCCGCGCTGGGACTGCTGGCCGGGATCATCGGCGCCGCCGGCGCGCTCGGCCTCAGCTGGGGAGTGGCGCGCTACGTGCTGGACATCGTCTGGCGCCCGGCGCCGGCGCTGCTGACCGCCGGGGCGCTGCTGACCATGGTGCTGGTGACCGCGGTGGGAGTGGTGGCGAGCGCCGAGGTGCTGCGCAAGAAACCGCTGGCGACGCTCAGGGCCGAGTAGCGCCGGTCTGACGCCGGCTGCTGCGCCGCCGGGTTCAGCGCGCGGCCGGACGCCGCGGCGGCGCCGTCAGGTTCTCGGCCAGAAATAATCCCGCCTTGCCGCCGCTGACGATGTCGACGTCGCCGTCGTTGTCCATGTCTCTGGCGTCGGTCTGCATCCCGCCGCCCATGCGGCCGCCGTAGTCGATGATGTGGCGCGTCCACACCGGCCCGCCGCGGCCGGCCGCGGACCGCGCCTGGCGGCGGAACTCATACCAGTAGAGGCCGATCGGTTCCCGCTCGCCGGGATCGCTGCCGTTGTGCGCGAAGTAGCGCTTGCCGGCAATCAGATCCGGCTGGCCGTCGCCGTTGACGTCGGCGAGCAGCGGCGCGTGCGCCTGCGACCAGGTGTTGTCGATCACGTGCTGGGCCCAGCTGCCGTCGGCCTGCTGCTCGAACCAGCAGACGCCGTAGTCGTGCCCCATTCCGGTCAGCACGTCGTTCCGGCCGTCGCCGTTGACGTCGAGGACATACATGAACCCGAACTGCGTGCCGGCCGGCGGCGCGGCCGGGGCCGCGGTGCCCGCGGCGACGCGGCCGCTCGGAGCAATCGGGTGTTGATTCCAGTCGGTGGCGTGGAACGTCCACGGGTCGGCGCGGACGTCGGCCGGCGCCTCGAACCAGCCTTTCGGCGTCAGGATATCGGTGCGGTGGTCGCCGTTGACGTCGCCGGCGCCGATGCCGTGGCCGTAGCTGTGGTCGCTGACGACGTGTTTGATCCAGCC
>JAYTEJ010000621.1:0-5908 GCA_043735365.1 Acidobacteriota bacterium | reverse complement strand
GGCATCGTAGATGTTCTGCTGGTAGCGCTGCTGCGAGACGATGCTCGAGTAGTAGTCGACGTTGGCGCGGGCGTGGAGGTTGAGCGGCAGCCGCTGGGTCATGTCTCCGGCGATGGTGTAGCTGCGCTGCCCCGGGTAGACGCTGGAGACGCCGTTGGCCTGCTGGAAGGTCGTCGGATGCTCGTTGAGCAGCGAGAAGCGGCTGTTGCCGGACGAGCCGGGCCCGCGGATGTAGCGGTATTCACCGCCCACCCCCTGCCCGGTCTTCGAGTACCAGTCGTGATAGAGGGTCGCGTCCTGGCTGCGGGAGATGGCCCAGAAGAAGGCGTTGCTCAGCGACTGGCCGCGCGCCGTGGTCGAGCCGTAGGTCGGGATCAGCAGGCCGGTGGCGCGGTCGTCCTCCTGGATCGGGTAGTAGAGGATCGGCAGATACATCAGCGGGACGTTCTTGACGCGGAAGATCCCGTTCTGCAGCAGCGCGTAGTCGTCGAGGGTGATGGTGATCGTCCGGGATTGCATCTCCCAGCGCGGCGTCGGCTGCACGCAGGTGGTGAAGTTGCCGCGGACGAGGCGGTACTTCTTGGGGCCGATCTTGTGGATCTCGTCGCCGCGGAACAGCAAATCCGGCTCCTGCGTGCCGAAGATGCCAGGACTGGGCTTGTCGCGCAGCACCGCGGTGCCGCTCGCCATGTAGAAAGTCCCGGTCCGCGTCTTGGTGTTGAACTCCATCCGCTCGGCGTTGATGCGGTTGCCGCCGGAGACGTAGAGCACGTTGCCGGTGGCGATCACCCGCCCCTCGGTCTGGAAGCTCTCCATGTGATCGGCGAAGAGCTGCATCTCGTCGCAGTCGATCTGGACCGGGGCGTCGGCGGTGCCGTCGAGGGTGAAGTGGTTCTCGTGCTCGTCGGTCACCTTCTGGAACGTCATGTTCTTCTGTTCGTAGAGCTTGCACCCCGCCAGGTTCTGGGCACGAACCGCGGCCGGGGCAAAGGCCCACTCGCACACGACGGAGAGGATCAGGAGGATGCTGAGACGAACCATGAAACCCGCGGTGAGAGGCGTGGAATCAGCGAAGAATATCACGCAGGGGGCCGATCAGAAAGATGGAACCGGCCGCGACCACGGGGCGTCCCCGGCGGCGTGCATGGGCCAGCGCGGCGGCGGGATTCGCCACCGCCTCCACCGGCACCCGCCCGCCCGAGGCCTGCTCCGCCAGCCGGGCCAGCGCCTCGGCGGGAAGCGCCCGCTCGCCGGGCGCGGTCGTGCAGACGATCCCGCCCCATCGATCGGCGGCGTTCCCGACCAGCGCCTCGAGCATGCCGGCGACGTCCTTGTCGCCCATCGCGCCGAAGACGAGGGTGAGATCGGCGGCGCCGGCCTCGGCCAGGTAGGCCGCCAGTGCCTTCGCGCCCCCCGGATTGTGCGCCGCATCGAGGGTCACACGGATGCCGTCGAGATCGAAGTGCTCGATCCGCGCCGGCCAATGCACCTTGGTCAGCCCGGCGCGGACCGCGCCGGAAGGCACCGGCACGTCCAGCCGCGCGAGCGCCTCGAGTACCGCCACCGCCACCGCCGCGTTGGCGCGCTGATGCGCCCCCTCGAGCCCGAGCCTGAGGCCGCGGAGGGTCCAGGCCTCGGTGTGGACGTCGACGCGGCCGTTGTCCCGCGGTGAGACGGTCACGCGATCGCCGGCAATCACCACCGGAGCGCCGCGTGCCTCGGCCACATCCCTGATGACGCGGCCGGCCGCCTCTGGCAGGGGCCCGCAGACGACCGGCACGGCATGCCTGATGATGCCCGCCTTCTCCGCGGCAATCGATTCGATGGTCGCGCCCAGCTGGGCCTGATGGTCGAGATCGATGGACGTGATGGCGGTCACGATTGGCGCCACCACGTTGGTGGCGTCGAGCCGTCCGCCGAGGCCGACTTCGAGCACGGCGATGTCCACGCCGTGGCGGCGGAAGAGCTCGAAGGCTACCGCGGTGGTGCACTCGAAGAACGTCGGCAGCGCCTCGAGGGTGCCGTCGGCGACGAGCTGCCGGGCCACATCCTCGACGCGCGCCGCCGCGGACCGGAGGTCGTCGCTGCCGATCTCGCGCCCCGAGAGCGCGAAGCGCTCCTCGAGGCGGACCAGGTGCGGGGAGGTGTAGCGCCCGGTGCGGTGGCCGGCGGCCGCCAGGGCGGTGTCGACCATCGCGGTGACCGATCCCTTGCCGTTGGTGCCGGCGACGAGCAGCGGACGGAAGGCGCGCTCGGGGTGATCGAGCGTGGCGCAGAGCCTGGAGATATTCTCGAGGCCGAACTTCATCCCCAGGCGTTCGAGGCTGAAGAGAAACGCGATGGGGTCGCGCACGGGCCTAGGCCGGGGCGTGCGGGGTCTCGGGCTCGGGCGGGGCGGCCGGCGCCGCCGGCTTCTGGCCGGCGCCGCCGAAGCGCAGCACCCGGACGAGGACGGCCTTGAGCTCGCGGCGATCGACGACGAGATCGAGCATGCCGTGATCGAGCAGGAACTCGCTGCGCTGGAAGCCCTCGGGGAGCTTCTGCCGGATGGTCTGTTCGATTACCCGCGGTCCGGCAAAACCGATGAGCGCCTTGGGCTCGGCGATGTTGACGTCCCCGAGCATCGCGAAGCTGGCGGTGACGCCGCCGGTGGTCGGGTCGGTGAGGACGGAGATGTAGGGCAGGCGGGCGCGGTCGAGCCGCGCCAGCGCCGCGCTGATTTTCGCCATCTGCATCAGCGACAGCGCCCCTTCCATCATCCGCGCGCCGCCCGAGCATGAGACGATAATCACCGGCAGCCGCTCGCCGAGCGCCCGCTCGATGCCGCGGGTGATCTTCTCGCCGACGACCACCCCCATGCTGCCGCCGATGAAGCCGTACTCCATCGCCGAGACCACGGTGCGGATGCCGCCAATCGTGCCGGTGGCGGTGATGACGGCGTCCTTCAGGCCGGTGGCGGCGATGCTGCGGTCGAGGCGGGTCCGGTAGGCCTTGGTGTCGGTGAAGCTCAGGGGATCGGTCGAGGTGAGGCCGGCGTCATGCTCGTCCCAATCCCCGTCGAAGAGGCTGCGCAGCCGTTCGGCGGCGCTCAGCCGGAAGTGATGTCCGCACTTCTGGCAGACGCTGAGGCTGGCGGTCAGGTCCTTGTTGTAGAGGATCTCAGCGCAGGACGGACACTTGACCCAGAGCCCTTCCGGCACCCGGCTCTTGTCCGCCGGCGGCTCGATCGGCTTGCGGACCTTCTGAAACCAGGACATGACTGGAGCATATAACAGCGGCCCGGTTCAGGTGCGCGGCACGTAATAGCGCGTGCCCCGCCCCATCCCCTTGAGCTGCCGCTCGAGATCCGCCAGCGCCTCTTCGCCCCAGGACAGATCGAATTGCGAGGTTTCGACCACCAGCAGGGGAGTGGCGGTGTAGTGGAAGAAGTAGTGGTTGTAGGCCTCGTTCAGCTCGCGCACGTAGTCATCGCCGAGCGGCGGCAGCTCCGGATTGGCGCGCTCCCGCTCGCGCAGCCGTCGGCGCAGCACGTCGGTCGGCGTCTGCAGGTAGATCACCAGGTCGGGCGCCGGCATGTCGCCGGCCAGCAGCTCGTAGAGCCGCTGATAGATGAACAGCTCGTTGTCGTCCAGATTCAGGTAGGCGTAGATCTTGTCGCGGTCGAACAGATAGTCGCAGATGGTCAGCTGGCTGAAGAGGTCGTTCTGGCGCAGCTGGGTCTGCTGCCGGTGCCGCGACAGCGTGTAGAAGAGCTGGGCCTGGAACGCCGCCCCGGGGCGATCGGCGTAGAAATCCGCGAGAAACGGGTTCTCGGTTTCGTCGAGCACGATCGTCGCATCGAGCCGCGCGCCGAGGCGGTCGGCCAACAGCGAGGTGCCGACGCCGGTCGGCCCCTCGATGGCGATGTAGCGGAAATCCAGGGTAGCGGTCACCTGTGGTGTCTGCCGCGGGCGCCGGCGTCAGGCCCTGTCGCGGTGAGCGCAGTATAGCCAAGGGCCGGGCGATTGCGATAGCGGCGATTGCGATAGCATTGTGCGGTGTTACCCGACCTTGCCCCGCGCCGGCCGTCCTTTCACCCGTTCACTCGTCTCGGCCTGCCGCTCGCTGTTCTGCTGATGGCCGGCACCGCCGGCTGCGCCAGCGCGCCGCCGGCAGTCAGGAGCCCGGGCACCCCGGTGGCAGAGAAGCTGGCCTCGATGCTCCAGCTCGAGGACCGGCGGGTGCTGCGGCTCGAGCCGCCGCCGCTGCCGGCGCCGGCCGTGCCGCCGCGCCAGGGCCGCGCCGCGCTCCCGCCGGCACCGCCGCCTGGCCCGGATCTGACGACGCTCGTGACCGATCCCGAGGCGCGCGTGCGCCGCAGGGCTGCGCTGGCGATCGGACGGGTCGGCCTGGCCGCCGGCGTGGCGCCGCTGACGCAGACGCTCGCGGATCCGGATCCCGAAGTTCGCGAGATGGCGGCCTTCGGCCTCGGCCTCATCGGCGACGCCGCTGCCGCGCCGGCGCTCGTCACCGCGCTCGCCGACGCGTCACCGGTCGTCCGCGGCCGCGCCGCCGAGGCGCTCGGGCTGATCGGCGCGCGGCCCGACGGGCAGGCCGCCGGCCGTGCGGCCGCCGAATCAATCGGGCGGATGACGGCCGAATACGCCCGCTCGGCTGCCGTCCGCGGCATGGCGCCTGACGACGAAGCCTCGCCGGCGGCACCCGAGGTGGAGGCGTTCCGCCTCGGTCTCTATGCGCTGGTGCGGTTGCACGCCTACGAGCCGCTCGCCGCCGCGGCGCTCGAGGACGGACGTCCGCTCACGACCTGGTGGCCGGTCGCCTACGCGCTCGGCCGCGTCGGCGATCCGCGTGCCGAAGCCGCGCTGCTGCCGCTGCTCCAGACGCCGGGCACCTACACCGCGGCGTTCGCGGCGCGCGGGCTCGGCGCCATCAAGGCGGCGGCTGCGGTGGCGCCGCTGGCGGCGCTGGCCAGCAAGGCGCAGGCGCCCCTCGACGTGCGGGTATCGGCGGTCCGCGCGCTGGCGGCGATCGGCGATGCGGCAGCGGCCGGGCCGCCGCTGGCGAAACTGCTCGCCGACGCCGCCGCCGATCCCAACCTCAGTCTCGAGATCGTCACCGCGCTGGGCGCGCTGAAGGCGCCCCACGGCCTCAGCCTGGTGCAGGACCTGATGTCCGATCCGTGGCCGGCGATGCGGGCGGCGGCGATCCGCGCCGCGGCGGCGATCGACCCGGAGAGCTTCGTGCTGGTGCTGGCCGGGATGGACGCCGATCCGCAGTGGACCGTGCGCGCGGCGCTCGCCGAGGTGCTGGCGGAGATGCCGCCGGCCACCGCGATCGAGCGGGTGCGGTCGATGCTCACGGACGACGACCGGCGGGTGCTGCCGTCGGTGCTGCAGGCGCTGGCGCGGCTCAAGGCGCCCGACGCCGGGGCGATTGCGCTGGCGCAGCTGAAGGAGCCCGATTTCGCGGTCCGTGCCGCGGCCGCGCAGGTGGTGGGCGAGCGCAAGCCTGCCGGCGGGGCCGAGGCGTTGCGCGCTGCGTATGCGCTGGCACTCGGCGATGCCACGATCGACGCGCGGGCCTCGATGCTGGCGGCGCTGGTGGCGTTCGGGCCGGCGGAGGCGGAGCCGACGCTGAAGACGGCGCTCGCCGACAAGGACTGGGCGCTGCGGCTGGGCGCGGCGGCGCTGCTCCGGAAGATCGATCCGGCGGCCGCGGATCTGGCGGCGGCGATCCGGCCGTCGCCGAACGCCCCGCCGGGGCCCTACGACCAGCCGGACCTCGTCACGCCGCCGACCTCCCCGCACGTCTTCATCGAGACCGCGAAGGGCACGATCGAGTTCGAGCTGACGGTGCTCGACGCGCCGCAGACCGCCGCGAACTTCGTGGCGCTGGCGGCGCGCGGCTT
>JAYTEJ010000620.1:0-2644 GCA_043735365.1 Acidobacteriota bacterium | reverse complement strand
GCCAACCGTAGCTCTCGGGGCGACAGCGACAGCCCGCCTACGCGCTTCGCGCTATGGCGGGCAACTCCGCCTGCAATCATGAGCGGAGGTTGGTGGACCTGACCGGGATCGAACCGGTGACCTCCTGAATGCCATTCAGGCGCGCTCCCAACTGCGCTACAGGCCCTCTCGAGGTGAGAAGCGAACCCTCATTGTAGCCAATTCCCGCGCTCAGGGTCAAAGCTCATCGCGGCAGGGCGTCGTAATCCTCCGGGGTGTCGACATCGGCGACCACCCCGGGATCGCCGGTTTCGACATTGACGACGCCCGCCGCATGCGCGTGCACCACCGCGCGCGCGCCCACGGATGGGTCGGCATGGCGCAGCGCGCCGAACACCTCCCGGCCGAACAGAACCGGATGGCCGTGGCGCCCCTCGTGCA
The DNA here is from genome assembly GCA_043735365.1 of Acidobacteriota bacterium. Taxonomy (GTDB): domain Bacteria; phylum Acidobacteriota; class Vicinamibacteria; order Vicinamibacterales; family 2-12-FULL-66-21; genus JALZOC01. The sequence goes on along the minus strand of JAYTEJ010000620.1, from coordinate 2,224 downwards.
CGGCGCGCACGATCGGCCCGGCACCGGACCGGAAGCGGGCGAGCAACGCGGCCACCGTCGCCGACGTGATGAGAGGCGCATCGACCGGCGTCACCAGGACGCCGCTGACCCCGGGACGATCCGCCGCGCCAAGCCCGGCGAGCAGCGACGACAGCTGGCCGCGGGCGGCATCCGGATTCTCGACGTAGCGCGCCCGCACGGGCAGCCGCTCGACTTCCGCGCGGAGCGCCTCGTCTTCCGGCCGGCCGACGATCAGGGCCTCCTCCGCGCCGCCCTCACAGAGCGCGGCCGCGATCCGGTGGACGAACGTCAGGCCTGCGGGGCCGCAGGACAGCAGCGCCTTCGGCCGTCCCATCCGCTCCGAGCGGCCGGCGGCAAGGACGATGGCAGGAATCACGATGTGCTCTCCAGCTTATCGATCGCTGTCTCGCGGCGGAGCCGCCGGCGCACGGTCACGCGCCCGTGATCTTCCGGCGCGAGGCAGCGGCGGAAGCGGCGCTGCCGCTCGAAGGTGCCACGGACGTGGGCCATAGTATGCCTGCATTGTAGCCATGCGGGGGCGGCGCCAATCGCCTTGGCCACGGCAACGATCGCTCTGGCAGCGCGCGGCGCCGCACACTCTATAATGAGCCGCCATCACTGAGACGTGGAGGACGACACTGAAGATACGCAGCGTGTGCACCCTGCTGACCGCGGCGCTCTGTGCCGGTGCGGCGCAGAGGTCCGCGCCCGGACCGATCCCCGCCGCCGCCCAGGCCCAGGGGCTGGCCGCCCCGGCCGTGGCGCATTTTCCGCCGCTCGGGACCGGCCTGTCCGCCGGCGACCGCGTCACCGTGCAGACGGCGGTCGATCGCCTCGCGGAGAAGGTCGCCGCGCTCAAGCGGCAGTATCCGTCAGGCCCGCTCCAGCCGCGGATCGCGGACGTCGAGGTCTATCTCGACGCCGTCCGCCGTCCGCTCAAATACGACGAGCGTCTCTACGCGCCGCGCGCCAGCACGCCGCTGGCCGCCGCGATCGGAACGCTGGCCACGGGCACGGCGCGCGCCGATCAACTGGCCGCGGGCACGACGCCGTGGCTGAAGGAGAGCGGCCCGCGGGGCTTCTATTCGCGGCTGGACGGCTCGGCCCAGCCCTTCCTGGTGACCGTCCCGGACGGCTACGATCCCGCTGTCCGCCGGGAGTACCGGCTCGACGTCTTCATGCACGGCCGCGACGACCAGGTGCTGGAACAACAGTTCATGGCCAAATCGCTCACCGGCTACGCCTCGAAGCCGCTCGGGCCCGGCCCCGATCGCTTCATGCTCCAGCCCTACGGCCGCTACAGCAATGCCAGCCGCTTCGCCGGGGAAACCGACGGCCTCGAGGCGATCGATGCGGTGATGCGGACCTACCCGATCGATCCCGACCGCATCATCATGACCGGCTTCTCGATGGGCGGCGCCTCGGCCTGGTCCTACATCGTCCACTACAGCGACCGCTGGGCGGGCGCATCGGCAGGGGCGGGTTTCACCGAGACCGAGGTCTTCCTGCGCAACGCGCTCGCCAGGCAGCCGCAGAACCCGGTCCAGCGGACGCTGTGGCACATGTACGACTCGACCGACTACGCGCTGAACACGTTCAACGTGCCGGTGGTGGCGTATTCGGGCGGCATCGACGCCCAGAAGCAGGCGGCGGAGGCGATGGCGGAGGCGATGCGCGAAGAAGGCCTCAACCTCGAGCACGTCATCGGCCCCGGCACCGCCCACGCCTACGAGCCTGGCGCACGACAGCAGGTCCAGGATCGGCTCGACCGTTTCGCGACCGCAGGCAGGAATCGCGCCCCGGCGGAGGTTCGCTTCACCACCTGGATGCTCCGTTACAACAAGATGTTCTGGGTGGTCATCGACGGCATGAACGAGGAATGGCGGCGGGCCCGGGTCGAGGCCCGGATTGACGGGAACACGATCCACGTCAAGACGTCGAATGTGGCCGCGCTGCATCTGACGTTCGAGCCGGGACTGGCGCCATTTGCCCCGGGCACGGCGCCGTCCGTGGCGATCGACGGAAGCGTCATTCCCGCACCTGCCGCGGCTGCCGATGGTTTGCTCTCCATCGGCCTCGTCAGGACGGGAGCCGGCTGGCGTCGTGGAGCGCGCGCGGCAGGCACACTCCGTAAGACGCACGGGCTGCAGGGACCGATAGACGACGCCTTCATGGACAGCTTCATGTTCGTGCGCCCGACGGG
>JAYTEJ010000619.1:0-7427 GCA_043735365.1 Acidobacteriota bacterium | reverse complement strand
GCCCTCGACGAGGTCTTCATCAACGTCTACCGCGGCACCGACCTCTTCCAGCGCAGCAAGTACGGCATCAACTATCCGTACATCTTCCCCGGCAAGGAGATCGAGGACAAGATCCCGACGATCACCATCTCCAACTTCAGCGAGATAGACGGCGGCCCCTATCCCTCCTCGTCGCGCGGCCCGATTCACACCGTCACCGACACGACGACATGGGTCAGGGGGCGGCATACGTTCAAGGGCGGTCTGGTGATGGAGTACTCTGGCGAGGACGACTTCGACCAGATCAACGTGCAGCCGATCCCCGGCAGCACCAACAACCAGAACGGCCGCTTCCAGTTCACCAGCGGCAGCTCGAGCCGGACCGGGCTCGGCATCGCCGATGCCGCGATGGGCCTGTTCGACAGCTACTCCGAGATCGGCCAGCGGGCGCTGACGAAATGGCGTGCGCTCGGCACCGACCTGTTCGTGCAGGACTCGTGGCGGCCGACGGGCAAGCTGACAGTGGAAGGCGGCGTCCGCTACGTGCTCTGGCCGCCGTGGTACTCGAAGACCAACAACATCGCGAACTTCGACCCGTCCGCCTACGACACCGGCAACCAGGCGGTGATCAACCCCAAGAACGGCCAGATTGTCAGTGGCCCGCGCTACAACGGCATCGTTCTGCCGGGCAGCGGCTTCCCGTCGTCGGCGAGCGACCTCGCGGTCTACAACGATGCGGCGGTGAAAGCGCTGTTCAATGGCGCCCCGCGCGGCTTTGCCGAGACCCACAAGAACGTGTTCGAGCCGCGCGTCGGCATGACCTACCTGATGAGCGACAAGACGGTGGTTCGTGCCAGCGGCGGCGTCTTCCACAACCGCGTCACCCTGAACGACTCGCTGCTGCTCGGCGGCAACCCGCCGTTCCAGCCGCAGGTCGGCGTCAGCGGCGGCTCGGCGGACAACCCGGGCGGGTCCGGCGGCGCCGCGGTGCTGCCGTTCGGCATGACCGCCATCGACCTCAGGTTCAAGCACCCGACCGCCTACACCTACTCGGTCGGCGTGCAGCGCGAGCTGCCGGGGGCCTTCATCGTGGACGCGGCCTACGTCGGCCGCCGCGGCCTCTACCTGCAGCGGGAGCGCAACATCAACCAGCTCCTGCCCGGCACCACGCAGGCGAACCCTGGCGTCAACGTCGCGGCGCTTCGTCCCTACAAGGGCTACGGCGTCATTCGCCTCTCCGAGAACGCCGGCTATTCGAAGTACAACAGCTTCCAGTTGGGCATCGACCGGCGCTACATCAAGGGCTTCAGCTTCGGGTTGGCCTACACGCTCGGCAAGTCCCAGGACAACGGCAGCGACAAGCGGAACGTCATGTTCAACACCTACGACGATTCGGGATACTGGGGCAACTCCAACTTCGACCGCCGCCACGTCCTGAACTTCCACTACATCTACGACCTGCCGTTCCTCAAGGACCAGTCGACGCTGGCGTCGCGGATCCTGGGCGGCTGGCAGGTGTCGGGCTCGACCTTCATGCGCACGGGCACGCCGCTGTGGGTCACACGTGGAGACGACGTGGCTGGCGTCGGCGACAGCTTTGGCCAGCCCTACGATCAGATCGGAGATCCCAAAGCCAATGCGAACGGCAAGTTCTCGCAGGGCGCTACGGTGGACCAGAACTTCTGGTTCAACCCCGCGGCGTTCGCGAGACCCGCGGCAGGGACGTTCGGAAACGCTCCCCGGAACATCATCTACAACCCGGGAGAGTCGCAGTGGGACATCGCGCTCTTCAAGAACGTCCGGCTGAACGGGCCGCGCTCCTTCCAGCTGCGGGCGGAGGTGTTCAACTTCCCGAATCACCCGAACCTCGGCGGGGCTAACTCCGACCCCAGGAGCTCGACCTTCGGGCGCGTCACCGGTAAAGGCGGATCGCGCGACATTCAGCTGAGCGCGCGGTTCCTCTTCTAACGAAGTAGCCAGTTTCAGTTTCCAGCTTCCAGTTCATGACTGGAGCTGGAAACTGGGATTGGATCGAAGACCGCTCATCCCCCAGCAGCAGCCACTACCCAGCCCTCATCTCCAGCGCCAGTTCCGCAGCAGCGAGTTCGTAACCGGCAAGCGACTGATAACTGGAGACTGGAAGCTGGTCACTGCGAGTGGATGTCGTCACCCCACCAGCGTCCCGAGCAGGAGCACGCCGGCCAATCCCGCGATCGAAATGATCGTCTCGAGCACCGTCCAGGTCGCGAACGTCTCGGCGACCGACATATTCAGGTACTCCTTCACCAGCCAGAACCCTCCGTCGTTGACGTGCGAGGCGACCAGCGACCCCGCGCCGATCGACACGACCAGCAACTCGCGATTGAGATGCGGGGCCGCCGCGGCAATCGGCACCATGATGCTGGCGGTCGTGACGACGGCAACAGTCGCCGAGCCGACCGAAATCCGCAGCAGGCAGGCGATCAGCCAGCCGAGCACGAGCGGCGACAGCTGCAGCGTGCCCATCGCCCGCGCGATGGCGGCATCGACGCCCGCCTCGTGCAGGACCCGCCCGAAGCCGCCGCCGGCGCCGACGACCAGGAGGACGCTGGCCACCGGCAGCAGCGAGTCCTCGGCGAAGCGCAGCAGTGTGGCCCGGTCGAAGCCGCAGGCCAGGCCGAAGGTGCCCAGCGCGACCAGCGTCGACACCAACATCGCCATCAGCGGTGTGCCAAGGAAGTTCAGCACCGAACGGACGGGCCCGTCCGGCAGCACCCCCTGCGCCAGTGCCGCCCCGAGCATCAGCAGGACCGGGAGCAGCATGGTCACCACCGTCACGCCAAGCGACGGCGGACGGGCCGCCTCACTGGTGCCCGACAGCTGCGCCGCCATCGCCCCGGGGTCGACGCGGACGCGGGCGCTGATCAGGCGCCCGAACACCGGACCGGCAAGGATGGCGACAGGGAAGCCGACGATCAGCGAATACAGCAGGGTGCGGCCGGGATCGGCGCCCAGCCGCTCGATGGCGGCGAGCGGGCCGGGATGCGGCGGGATCAGCCCGTGCGTCGTCGAGAGCCCGGCCAGCATCGGAATCGCCACCCGCAGCAGCGGTGTACCGGTGCGGCGGGTGAGGGTAAAGAGCACCGGCGCCAGCAGCACGAGACCGACCGGAAAGAAGACCGGCAGGCCGATGATGAAGCCCGACAGCATCATCGCCCAGTCCACCCGGCGCTCGCCGAGCGCGCGCACCAGGGCGCTCGAGACGACGACGGCGCCGCCGCATTCGGCGAGGAGTTTGCCCATCACCGTCCCGAGGGCGATCACCATGGCGACGAACCCGAGCGTGTCGCCGATGCCCGCCTGGTAGGCCTTCGGAATCTCCGCCAGCGGCATCCGCGCGGCCGCCCCCACGGCGATCGACGCGACCGTCAGGGCGGCAAACGCCGGGAGTCGGGCCCAGGTGACCAGGAGGATGACCAGGGCAACGCCGGCTGTGGCGATGAGCAGGAGAGCGAGGGTATCGACAGGGGTCATGGTGCGGGGAGCTTATCGCGAGCCGGACCCCGGCGGCACGATCGAGGGTAGCGGAATCGTCAGGAATGGCAGACAGGCCGGCAGGTGAGTCCACGGCAGGCCAGCCCTTTCGGTGAAAACGCCTTAAAAATGCGTTCATTACGGTCCCGTGCGGCTGACGTCCTGCGGTTTGCAGGGCCATTTATGTGCAGAACTCCGACCGTCGTCTCGAGCCGCGCCCCCAGCGCGTGCTGGTCGTGGACGACTACGCCGATCTGCGAACGATGTGGCGGCTCTGGCTGAGCATGTGGGGCTTCGAGGTCACCGAGGCGGCCGACGGCAGAGTCGCGACGGAGGTCGCCCTCAGCGAACAGCCCCGCCTGGTGCTGATGGATTTGAGCATGCCGGTTATGGATGGGCTGAGCGCCGTGCGAAAGCTTCGGGAGGACCCGCGGACCAGCGGACTGACGGTGATCGGCGTCACCGCACAGGGGCGCAGCAATCCCGCCGTCGCCGACTTCAGGAACGCCTGTGACCTGGTGCTCGAGAAGCCGATCGATCCCGAGACGCTACTCGAGCAGATGCGCCGCGCGATGCGTCCTGCCGGCCAGGCCTAGTAGACCGACCCTACGACCGGTTGATTCGTCCACCGGCTCGGACCGACCATTGACGCTGGCAGTTGCTGCAGCGGTAACTGAGCACTTCAGGACTGGCAGGCAGCACCATCTCGACGCGGTCCGACGAGCAGCCATGGCAGATCGGGCGCGGCTCCGGGCTGCGGACGTCGTGAACGGCCGTGACCATCTTCCGCCTGGGAAAGAGCGACCGCAACAATCCCATCAGGCCCGATGATAGCAGAATGCCGGGTCAGTTCATCCCGTCCGCGCTGGGCGCGGTTGGCGGCGCCGCCTGGGGCGGAAGTGCCGCCCCGGCGGCGTGTCCCGCAACGGAACACGACGCTGCCGGTGCGTCGATCAATTCAATGACCTCTCCGTCGTAGGTCTCGTACAACCCCAATAAGCAGCCGCAGGGCAGAACCCGGCTGGACAAACCACGAAGTATTCGCGACATGATGCCCCTATTAGACCGGGGAGCCCACGTGGAGGTTCGATGAGGAAAGCCGGCAGGTGGGAAAATTGACGTGATTTCAAGGACAATAGTCCCTGAAAATTGGCCAAAGTTACAGGCGGTCCTGGTGAATCGGCGAGAGCCCGACAATTCCGGCTGATTTTTTCGAAAACCCTTCGTGGCGTCAAGATTGCATTCCCGGGCTGCATGGTAGCCCGTATTCTGGTTGTAGATGATGACCCCGGGTACCTGGCGGTGACCAAGGATTTGCTCGAGCATGGCGGTCATCAGGTGCTCGTCGCCAGCACCTTCGAGGAAGGCCGCCGGGCGCTCCGGGAGCAGACGCCCGACTTGCTCATTGCCGACGTCCGGCTCGGCGCCTTCAACGGTCTCCAGCTGATCGCTACCGGCCGCAAACGCATCCCTTCCATCATCGTCAGCGGCTTCGACGACTCGGTCCTGCAGGCTGAGGCCCGTGCCTTCGGTGCCGAGTATCTCGTCAAGCCGGTCGCCGCGGCGGCGCTGCTCGGTCTCATCAGCCAGAAGCTTGCGGCCGCGACGCCGCTCGCCGGCACGGCCTGATCCCGCCCTCTACCCTCCCTTGGTTTCGTTCGGCTCGGTCAGTGGCGGCACCGGTGCCTCGTCGAGCGGCGTGGGCTCGTCCGGCCGCACCGGCGGGTGCGCGGCTGGCGGAAGGCTGTCGGTCTTCGGGTCGGACGGCGTGTCTGGCATAGCACGGGCTCCTCTGTAAATCCATCCTGCAAACCTGCGGCCCGGCCGTCAGGGCCGATCGACGACCCGCGTGAGCAGTGCGGCCCGCGAGATTCCTGGACCATCGCACCGCACCGGGCGCAGAGGGAGTCGAATTGGCTAGTCCTCTAGCGGTGACCCAGGGTGACGATCAGCGCCGCGCCCGCCACCATGATCGCCGCGCCGAGCAGACGCCGCCGGGTGTGGCGCTCGTGGAAGTAGCGGTATCCCAGGAACACGCTGACGAGCGCCGAGAGCTGGAACAGCGCCAGCGAGTATCCCACCTGCATTACCCCGAAGGCGAGCAGCGTGGCCAGCTGCATGACCCCGGCGGTCGCGGCGAGCCAGAGGAATGTCCGCCAGAGACGGCGGAAACCCGCCAGCCCGTCCCGCGCCTCGGGCCGCGCGAACACGCCGAGGGCCAGCGCCGACAGAGCGAAGCCCAGGATCGACCAGAACAGGAAGACGATGACGGGCGAGGAGAGAAGAATGGCGCGCTTCAGGAAGACGGCCTCCGTCGCCGAGAGGACGAGCGCCAGGATGCGAAGCCGGACCGCCGGGTCCCCCGCGAAGTGCGCGAGCGCCGCCCGGCGGCGGCTGCCGGGAGGGCGATCGACGATGAAGTAGCTGCCCGAGACGATCAGCAGGGTGCCGGCCACGCCGGCGGATGTCGGGATCTCGCCGATGAAGAGCGCGCCGAGGAGCATGCTCAGCACCGCCTTGAAGGCATTGATAGGGCCGAGCACCGAGAGGTCGCCGGCCTCGAGCGCGCGGACGAGGACGGTATTTCCCGCCACCGCCAGAACGGCGGCGATGCCGATGCTCGCGGCGAATCCCGGCTGCGCGCCGAGGGCGGGTTGCGCGGCCAGGACCACCAGCGCGGGAATCGACAGCAGCGCGTGGGTGGCGGAGACGACGAACAGCGGCGCCGCGCGGGCGAGCGCCAGCTGCTTCTGGAAGACGTTGGAGACGGGGTTGGCGAGCACGCGCGCCGCCACGAACACTGGGGTGAACACGGAGCCGGTAGTCTAGTCCGATTCAGGCACGCCGCGGAGGGGCGGGCGGCTAGTGTGCGCGCTGCCAGTCGCTGGCGCGGCGCCCGCGCACCGGGCTCTGGCGCCGATCGGGGCGCCGGACGTCGCGGCGCTCGACCGCGGCCCTGGCCGCGAGCGACGTGGCGACCGGCATTGTGTCGGCCGGCGCGGCGCCCGGCCGCCAAGAGACGCTGTTGCGCCCGGCGGCCTTGGCGGCGTAGAGCGCCGCGTCGGCGCGGCCGAGCAGGGCGTTCACGTCCGACTCGCCCGGCAGCGCCTGCGCGACGCCCAGGCTGGCGGTGAACCGCACCGCGCCGCGCGCGCACAGCACCGGCGTCCGCGCGAACCGCGAGCGGAGGTTCTCGGCCACCCGCCGCGCGCCCTCGACGGTGGTGTCGGGGAGCACGAGGAGGAACTCCTCGCCGCCGTAGCGGCAACGCTCGTCGCTGGCCCGCAGGGCCTCCTTCAGGATCCGGCCGACCCCGACCAGCACCTGGTCGCCGCAGAGGTGACCCTGCTTGTCGTTGATGGTCTTGAAGTGATCCAGGTCCAGCATCACGATCGAGAGCGGCAGGTGGGAGCGCTGGGCGCGCCGCAGCTCTGTGCCGAGGCGCTCGATGCCGTGGTGGCGCGTCACGCACCCGGTCAGGGGCTCGATCACCGCCAGGTCGCGAACCTTGCGGAACAGCTGGATGTTCTTGACCGCCACCGTCAGCAGCGCGGCCGCGGCGTGCAGCAGCTCGCGCTGGCCCTGCGTCAGCGGCTCGACGTCGTGCCGTACGCCGAGGACACCGACCAGCTTCTGCTGCGAGACCAGCGGAAACGTACGCCACGTCTGGTCGCTCGGGGGAAACGGCCCGAGCCGGTCCGCGACCGGACGCGAACCGATGATCGGCTGCCAGCCGGTGTCGCGGGTCGAGAGCCAGAGCTCGTGGCCGACGAGAAACGGCTGGAGGTGCCGCAGGATCACCTGCTTCAGCGCCTCGGGCTCCAGGGCCTCGCCGAGCGACTCCGCCAGCCGCATCAGCATCTCCAGCTCGCCGGCGCGGTTCTGGAGCAGCAGCGTCGCCTCACGCAGCGTCCGCATCTCGCGCCCGCGCGCTC
>JAYTEJ010000618.1:0-1545 GCA_043735365.1 Acidobacteriota bacterium | reverse complement strand
CGGCCTCCGAGAGCGGCCGGGCGGTGGTGCTCCGCGTGTGGATCACCGGGTCCTCCCCCTCGACCTGCTGCCACTCGAACGACCGGTCGGATCCGTAGGCGTCGAAGCTCTCGCGGTACTGCCGGGCGGTGGCGAACAGGCTGCGCGTCACCTCGGCGCAGACATCCGAGTCGCGCAGCTTGAAGGTCGCGGTCTCGATCGCGAACGGGCTGCCGTACTTCGCGATCAGCGCCTCGTCGATCCGTCCGGATCCGTGACAGACGACGTGCTCGGCGTGCCGCCCGACCAGCGCCAGACAGGGGCTGACGCAGTGGGTCGCATAATGCATCGGCGGAAACCCCTCCCAATAGCCGGGCCAGCCCTCCATGTCCTGCTGGTGGCTGCCGCGCAGGAACTGGATCCGCCCGAGCTCCCCCTTGTCGTTCATCTCCTTCACGAACAGATACTCGCGGCTGTAGACGACGGTCTCCATCATCATGTAGACCTTGCCGCTGCGGCGCTGCAGTTCGACGATCTGCCGGCATTCGTCGATCGTGGTCGCCGCCGGCACGGTGCTGGCGACGTGCTTGCCGGCGCGCAGCGCGGCGATCGACTGGGGCGCGTGATCCGAAATCGGCGAGTTGATGTGGACCGCGTCGATGTTGGGATCGGCGAGCAGCGCTTCGTAGCTGTCGTAGCGCACCCCGATCCCGAACCGATCGCCGACGGCGTCGAGCTGCGACCGGTCGCGGCGGCAGATCGCGTACATCTCGGCATTGGGGTGGTGCTGATAGATCGGAATGAACTCGGCGCCGAAGCCGAGGCCAATGAGAGCGACCCGGATTTTTCTGTCAGCGGCCATGCGCATACCTCGGGACAGCTGGCGGGCGATTGGGAAAGGTGTCCCGGTCGCCCCTGGCAGCCAGCGGGTTGTAGCATGCGCCCGCCAAACCCGTCAATCCAGCCCCTCATCCTTTTCATCGCCGGCGTTGATACGGCGTCGAGCGTCCGGGGCCACCCGCTGTATCATCTGCGGTGAACCTCTCGAAGAAGGCAGCCTATCTATGACCATCCGGATTTCTCACGTCAGTGTGGCGGCGCTCGGCCTCACTGCGTTCGTCCTCGGTGCGGAGCGGGCTCCAGTCGCGCAGGCGCCCGCGCCCGCCGCCAGGGCGGCCCAGGCACCGCAGGCCGGGCGCCCGATCCGCATCCTCTTTCTCGGCCAGGACGAGGATCAGCCGCACAACCCGGCCAAGATGTTCCCGCTGCTTGCCGCGCCGATGGCGCGGCGCGGCATCCAGCTCACGTACGCGGCCACGCCCGCCGAGGCGCTGACGTCGGGCCGGCTCGGCTACTACGACGCGCTGATGATTTACGGCGATCAGGAGAAGCTCGCCCCCGCCGAGCAACAGGCCCTGATCCAGTTCGTCGAGAGCGGCCGCGGCCTGATCGCGCTGCACTCGGCGGCGACGGAGTTTCCAGGGTCGGACAGCTACGCGGCGCTCGTCGGCGGGCACCTCCAGACCCGCGGCACCGGCGAGTTCACTGCCGAGATCACCCAGCCGG
>JAYTEJ010000617.1:0-2340 GCA_043735365.1 Acidobacteriota bacterium | reverse complement strand
GCCGGAGGACAGCGCCCGGACGGGGCTCGAGAGAGGGCCCGCGAATGGTCCGGGCTGGGAGGATGACGGCCGGCGGATCGGGCAGGATGCCCGGAACCGCCGGCGGGAGTTTCACGCTAATGACATTGATGGAACAGCTCAGCGCCGACATGACCGCCGCGATGCGGGCCCGCGACCAGGCGCGCCTGATGCCGCTGAGAATGGCCAAGGCGGCGCTGATGAACCGCGAGATCGAGAAGGGCCGGGCACTGGACGAGACCGAGTCCCAGCAGGTGGTCGCATCGCTCATCAAGCAGCGGCGCGACTCGGCCGAGCAGTTCACCAGCGGCGGACGGGCGGAGCTCGCCGCCCGCGAAACGGCTGAGATCGCGGTCCTGGAAGCCTATCTGCCGCCACCCCTCGATCCGGCCGAGGTCGAGCGCGCCGTGGACGAGGCCATCCGCGAGACCGGCGCCGGCGGCGCCAGGGACATGGGGAAGGTGATGAAGGCGGTCATGCCCAAGCTTGCCGGCAAGGGAGCCGACGGCCGCACCATCAACGACATCGTCCGCCGCAAGCTCGGCGGAGCGTGACACCACGATCAAACTTTTCGCGGCGGCCGCCGTCTAACTCTTTGACAGGCACAATCACTACGCCTCTCATCCATCCTCCACTTGCCCCTGCCGCGAGGCAGGGGCTTTTTTTAGTGGTACGCTCACCCCTCGCCATGCGTGCCCGCCGACCGTTCGTCACCTCACCCGTCCCCAGCCGCGCATGAGCTCGTCCACGTCCCTGGCGCGGTCCGCCGGGCTGATCGGCATCGCCACCATGGCCAGCCGGCTGCTGGGGGTCGTTCGCGAAGTGGTGCTGGCGGCGCTGTTCGGCGCCGCGGGCGGGGTCGAGATGGACGCCTTCAACGTCGCCTTCCGGGTGCCGAACCTGCTCCGCGATCTCTTCGCCGAAGGGGCGATGACCGCCGCCTTCGTTCCGGCGTTCACGCGCACGCTGACCCGCGACGGCCGCGAGGCCGCCTGGCGGCTGGGCAGTCTCGTCATCAACGCGCTGCTGATCGTCACCGGGGGCCTGGTCGTGGCCGGCCTGGTGTTTGCCGGTCCGATCACCCGATCGATCGCGCCTCGCTTCGCCGACACCCCCGGAAAGCTGGAACTGACGACCGCTCTCACCCGCGTGATGCTGCCATTCCTCCCCACCGTCGCCATCTCGGTGGCGATGATGGGCATGCTCAACTCGCTGCGCCGCTTCTTCGTGCCGGCGCTGGCGCCGGCGATGTTCAACGTCGCGACCATCGCCTGCGCGTTTGCGCTGGTGCCGCTGATGCCGCGCGCCGGCCTGCCGGCGATTGCCGGCATTGCCATCGGCACGGTCATCGGCGGCCTCGGCCAGATGCTGCTGCAGTGGCCGGTGCTCCGCCGCGAGGGCTTCCGCTACCGCGCCGTCCTCGATTTCAGGGACCCGGCGCTCGGCGACGTGCTGCGGCTGCTCGGCCCCGGAACCGTGGGGCTCGCCGCCGTGCAGATCAACGTCTTCGTCAACACCTACCTGGCCACCGGGCAGCCCCAGGGCGCGGTGTCGTGGCTCAGTTATGCGTTCCGGCTGATGTACCTCCCGATCGGGCTCTTCGGCGTCTCGCTCGCCACCGCCGCCCTCCCGGAGATCGCCCGCCACGCCGCCCGCCACGACCGGCCGGCGATCCGCCGCACGCTGTCCGGAACGCTGCGGATGATGCTGATGCTCAACCTCCCGGCCACCGTCGGCCTGATGGTGCTCGCCACGCCAATCGTCGCGCTCCTGCTCGAGCGCGGCCGGTTCAGCTCCTACGACACCGCCGCCACCGCCGCCGCCCTGGTCTGCTATGCGCCGGGCCTGCTCGCCTATTCCGCGGTCAAGATGACCGCGCCGACCTTCTACGCGCTCGGCGACAGCCGCACGCCGGTGCTGTTCAGCCTCGGGTCCGCCGCCATCAATCTCGCGCTCAATCTGTTCCTGGTCCGGGTGCTCGGGTTCCGCGGCCTGGCGCTCGGCACCGCGCTCGCCGCGATCTTCAACGCCGGCGCGCTCCTCTGGGTGCTGCGGCGCCGTCTCGAAGGGCTCGACGACGCCCGCATCGCCACCGCCTTCGTGAAGATCGCCGCCGCCTCGCTCGCCATGGGCGCGGCGGCACGCCTGACGATGGCGTGGATGAACGGCGCCATCGCCGGATCCTCCACCGCCGTCCGCGGTCTCCGCCTGTCGCTGGCCATCGGCGCCGGCCTCCTCATCCTCGCCGCGACCGCCCGGATGCTCCGCCTCGCCGAGCTCAGCGAGGCGCTCGACGTGGTCCTGCGCCGGCGCCCCGCCGCG
>JAYTEJ010000616.1:0-2756 GCA_043735365.1 Acidobacteriota bacterium | reverse complement strand
AGGTTGGTCTCGATGATGCGCGCCCAGTCGGCCTCGTCCATGTCGAGCGTGGCGACGCGCTTGGTGGTGCCGGCGACGCACTGCAAGATGTCCACCTTGCCGAACTCCGCGACGCAGGCATCGCGGAGCCGTACGAGCGAGGCGATGTCGCCGACGTCCGAGGGCACCCGCAGGGTGCGGCGGCCGCGGGCCTCGATCTCCCCCGCCACGGTATCGATCAGTTCCTCGCGGCGGCCGGAGACGACGACATCGGCGCCGGCCTCCGCCATTCCCAGCGCCAGGGCGCGTCCGATCCCGCTCGTCCCGCCCACCACCACCGCGACCCGTCCGGTCAGGTCGAAGATGGCCGGGTTGCGCGCCGGCCGTCCGCTTTCGTGCGTGTCCATAAGTGCCGCCATCATACGACAACCCCGCGCCCGGCCGCGCCGCCGCCGCGCGGCTTTGCGCCCTCCACCGCGGGCGCGGTAATCTACCCGGCAGCCGGGCGCCCATTGACGGCGCCGCACGGGGTGCATGGATGAATAAACAGCGGGCGGCCGTCGCCGCCGAAGTCGAGAACGCCGGGATCGTCGCGATCATCCGGATGAAGGATCCGGACAGGGTCCGCGCGGTCTTCGAGGCGATCGCGGAGGGCGGCGTCCGCGTCATCGAGGTGACGAGGTCGGTGCCGGGCGCGGTGGAGTTGATCCGCGGCCTGGCCCGCGCCCTGCCGCCGGGCTGCATCCTGGGCGCCGGCACGGTCACCGACGCGGAGACGGCGCAGCGCGTCATCGACGCCGGCGCCGCCTTCGTGGTCAGCCCGGTGCTGCGGCCCGAGGTCATTGCCGCCTGCCATGCCGCCGGCGCCGCGGTGATGCCGGGCTGCTTCACCCCCACGGAGATTCTCGACGCCTGGGAGGCGGGGGCCGATATCGTCAAGGTCTTCCCTGCCACGGCGCTCGGCCCGGGCTTTCTCAAGGACGTCCGCGGCCCGCTGCCGCAGGTCAAGCTGATGCCGACCGGCGGCGTGACGCTGGACAACGCCGGCGACTGGATCCGCGCCGGGGCCGCCGCGGTCGGCGTCGGCACCGCGCTCCTCGACACCGCGGCGATTGCCGCCGGCCACTACACGCAGCTCACCGCCAACGCCCGCCGCATCGTCGCCAGCGTCCGGGCGGCACGGGAGGAGAAGCCATGACCCGGGTGGTGACGTTCGGCGAGATCATGCTGCGGCTGAGCCCGCCCGGGTTCGAGCGCTTCCTCCAGTCGCCGCAGTTCGTCGCCACGTTCGGCGGCGGCGAGGCCAACGTCGCGGTCAGCCTGGCGCACCTCGGCTTCGACAGCACCTACGTGACCGCGCTGCCAAAAAACGCCATCGGCGACGCCGCGGTGCATGCGCTGCGCGCCGAAGGGGTGCGCACCGAGCGCATTGTCCGCAGCGGATCTCGGGTGGGGGTGTATTTCACCGAGGCCGGCGCCAGCCAGCGCGCCTCGACCGTCATCTACGATCGGGCGCGGTCGTCGATCAGCGAGATGCCGCCGGACGCGGTGGACTGGGACGCCGTCCTGGCCGGCGCCGACTGGTTCCACGTCACCGGGATCACGCCGGCGCTGGGCGCGAACGGCATCGAGGGGACGCGCCGCGCCATCGCCGCGGCCGGGCGTGCCGGGGCGCGGGTCAGCGTCGATCTGAACTACCGGAAGAAGCTGTGGACCGAGGCGCGGGCCCGGGAGACCATGCGGCCGATGATGCGCGGCGTGGACGTGGTGATTGCCAACGAGGAGGACCTCCAGTCGGTGCTCGGCGTGCACGTGCCCGATACCGACGTCACCAGCGGCCAGTTGAACCTGGAGGGCTTTCGCCAGGCGGCGGAGGAAGTGTCGCGCGATTTCGGCGCGTCGCTGGTGGCGATTACGCTGCGGGAGAGCCTCTCGGCGAGCGACAACGGCTGGAGCGCGGTGCTGTGGGACGCGAAGGCGAAGACGCTGATCGAAAGCCAGCGCTACGACGTCCGGCTGGTCGATCGGATTGGCGGCGGCGACAGCTTTGCGGCGGGATTGATCTACGGCCTGGCGAGCGGCCGGCCGGCCGCGGACGCGCTCCGCTTTGCGGTCGCGGCCAGCGCGCTCAAGCAGACGATTCCCGGCGACTTCAATCGCGTCTCGGTGGAGGAAGTGGACCGTCTGGTCAGCGGCGACGGGTCGGGCCGGGTCCAGCGCTGAGACCGCGGTGGCCTACCGCGGCCCGTCCAGCAGGTCGCGGCGCGGCGGCGTCCATGGCGGTACGAACGGCGGACAGCCGCCGCTGCCGCTGCCGAGCCGCAGGGCGCTGAAGTTGCCGCGTACGTCGCTGTCGAACCGCAGATCCAGGATCGTGTTCTGCCGGATGGCCGGCGCACGCCCGAAGCGCAGCCATGCGGCGGCGGCGCAGTCGCGGTCCGCCAGCGCGCGCAGCCGGGCGATCGAATCGTGCAGGTCATCCCGCCACGCCACGGCGTCCCGGCCCCGCGGGTCGGTTCCGGCGGTCCGCTCGAGGCGGTCGGAGGCGCAGTTCGACGCCGGCACCCAGGCCGGCGCCAGCGACAGCGTGCCGGCGAGCGTGCGGAGGTCGTCTCCCCCGGCGTCCCTCGACAGCACCAGGATGAACCAGCAGACTGGCATCCCGGGATCGGGCGTCTTGATGACGTCCACGGCTTGACCGCCCCCGGCGGCGGTCAGCGCCCGCGCCGCGACCACCCGCGACAGTCCGAGCATGCCGAACATGAAGGTTACCGTGA
>JAYTEJ010000615.1:0-10205 GCA_043735365.1 Acidobacteriota bacterium | reverse complement strand
GCGCGCGTCGACGACATGCAGGAGGACGACCTGATGAAGGTGCGCGCCGACCTCGGCATGGTCTTCCAGGAGGGGGCGCTGTTCGACTCGCTGACGGTGCGCGAAAACGTCGGCTACAAGCTGTTCGAGGAGACCGACCTGCCGCTCGACCAGGTCAATGCCCGGGTCGAAGAGGTGCTGGGCTTCGTCGGGCTCGGCGAGTTCATCGATCGGATGCCGTCGGAGCTCTCCGGCGGACAGCGCCGCCGCGTCGCCATCGCCCGGGCAATGACCGCCAAGCCGCGCATCCTGCTCTACGACGAGCCGACTACCGGCCTCGACCCGATCACCTCGCTGACCATCGACGAGGAAGTGATCAAGCTGCGCGACCTCGAGGGAGTCAGCTCGATCGTCGTCACCCACCAGCTGCGCGACGCCTTCTTCGTTGCCGAGCACATGGCGACGCGCGAGAACGGCGTCCTGCAATTCTCCAAGGCGCCGCCGCGCAAGGCCGACGAAGCGGAGTTCATCATGCTCAAGGACGGCCGCATCGCCTTCGAGGGCAACGCCTCGGAGCTGCGCGCCGAGGCCGCGAAGGACTCGTACATCGACTCGTTTCTCTCGTAGGAAGGTTTGCAGACATGCCACGGACCCGCTCGCTCGCCTGGTCGGAACTGAAGATCGGCATCCTCGCCGTCGCTGCGCTGGTGCTCGCCACCATGCTGGTGTTCGCGGTCGGAGGACAGGGCGGCTTTTCCTGGCAGCGCTACGAGCTGAAGGCAAAGTTCCCGAACGTCCAGGGGCTGAAGTCGGGGGCCGTGGTCCGCGTCGCCGGCGTCGATGTCGGCCAGGTGACGAAGGTCGAGTTCGCAGGCTCCGACGTCGAGGTCACGCTCGGCGTCAACAACGAAAACCAGGGCCGGATCACCGATCAGTCGAGGGCCTCGATCGGCTCGCTCAGCCTGCTCGGGGAGCCGATCATCGACATCAGCCCGGCGACCGCCGGCACGCCGCTCAAGGACGGCGATGCGATCCAGACCGCGAAGACCGCCGGGCAGATCGGAGACGTCGCCGCCGGCGCGACCCAGACCCTGGACGAGGCCACCGGGCTCATCCGCGAGATCCGCGCCGGCAAGGGCAGCGTCGGCAAGCTGTTCACCGACGATCAGATGTACCGCGAGCTCAACGAGTTCGTCGGATCGGCGCAGGCCGTGGCCAACGGCATCCAGCAGGGGCGCGGCTCGCTCGGGATGCTGATCAAGGACCCGGCCGCCTACCGCCAGGCCAATCAGGCGCTGGCCAACCTCCAGGAGATGACCCGGCGGATCAACGCCGGCGAGGGCAGCCTCGGCCAGCTGCTGAAGGACGATGCGCTGGCGAAGTCGATGACCTCGGCGGGGGCGAGCGCCGACAAGATCCTCGGCGGCCTGCAGCGCGGCGAGGGCACCGCCGGCAAGCTGCTGACCGACGAGGCGCTGTGGAAGCGCATCAACGCCATGTCCGACCGCATCGACAAGGTGATCGCGACGCTGGAATCGGGCGACGGCTCCGCCGCCCGGCTGCTGCACGACAAGGCGTTATATGAGAACATGAACGGAACGGCCAACGAGCTGAAACAGCTGGTCGCCGACATCCGCAAAGACCCGAAGAAATACCTGAACGTCCGGGTCAGCATCTTCTGAGCGCTGGAGATCTCAAACATGGCAAAGAACGACGACGCGGCGGGAACGGTGATGCTGGCTTTCGTGCTCGGCACGTTGACCGGAGCGGCCGTGGCGCTCTTGATGGCTCCCGCCACCGGCGAGGAGACGCGCCGAATCCTCGCGGAGCGCGCCCGCGAGGGACGCGAGCGCGCCAACGACGCGGCGCGGCAGGGGCGTGATCTGGTCAACCGCGGCAAGGAAACGCTGACGACGGCAATCGAGCGCGGCCGTGAAGCCTACGAGCAGGCGCGCGCCGGCACTCCCGGACCGGTCAGCGGAGGGGGCGAGGCGGGTCTGTGACGATCGACTGGTCCGAGGTCTTTCTCGGCGTCATCGCCTTCGGCGCGCTGGTGACGATGGTGATCCAGATTGGCGCGGTGATCGCGGCGCTGCGGGTGGCGCGCGAGGCGCGGCAGATGATCGCTGCCGTGCAGCAGGACGTCCGGCCGCTGGTGGTCAAGGTCAACCAGATGGCGGACGAGGCGTCGCGGACGCTGGTGCTGGCGACCGCGCAGGCGCACAAGGTGGACCGCCTGGTCACCGACCTGTCGCGCCGGACCGAGGAAACGGCGGCGGTGCTCCAGGAAGCGATCGTCACGCCGGCCCGGGAAGGGCTGGCGATCGTCGCGGCGGTGCGCGCCGGCCTCGGCGCGCTGCGCGGCTGGCGCGGCATGACCACGACGCGGCGTTCGGCCGACGAGGAAGATCCCCTGTTCATCGGCTGAAACGGCTGCCGCCGCACCTCTTTACGGCTGAGCCGCTCCGTGATACAACGGCCCCACACTTGGCATTCGTGAGGGCCGTCCCATGCACCACACATCACGCCCCGGCTTGATCCGGCCGCTGTTTGCGGCCGCCGTGTGTCTTTTTACCTGCGCCGCCGCGCTTACCGCGGGGCAGGAGAGTAAATCCGCCGCCGCCGCCAAAGAGCTCGCGCAGCTGCTCGACACCGCCAAGCTCGACGCCATCGCGGTGGCGGATCCCGGCGCCCCCGGCACCTTCATCGCCGCGATCTCCATTCCCGAAACCCAGCTCCTCGTGGTCTCGGCGCAGTACGCGGCGCCGTCGCTGCTCGCCGACAAGATCAAGGCGGGAGATTTCCGCGGGGTCTACATGGATCTGCACGCGGCCGGCAATCCCGAGTCGCGGATCTTCGTCCAGGACATGGGGCCGGACGGCCTCTACGTCAAGGACGACAACGCCGATTCCTGGGAGGCGGCCGGCAAGACGACGACGTTCGACGGGCAGTGGAAGAAGACCAAGCTGAGCGAGGCGGAGTACGGCAAGGCGGCGGCCGACGCCGACGAGCGCTACGCGAAGATGCTGGCGCTGCTGGTTGCGCAAATCAAACAGGTCAAGCAGG
This sequence comes from Acidobacteriota bacterium, assembly GCA_043735365.1. Lineage (GTDB taxonomy): Bacteria > Acidobacteriota > Vicinamibacteria > Vicinamibacterales > 2-12-FULL-66-21 > JALZOC01. Next base: position 7,160 of record JAYTEJ010000615.1, on the reverse strand, counting down.
GCGGGTCCTAGTACTAGGCGCCGTGCCGTTGCCCCGGCCGCGGGGGTTGGGGTACACTACGGGTTCCCTCAGTTGGGCGCTTGGCTCAGTGGTAGAGCATCGCCTTCACACGGCGGGGGTCACTGGTTCGAATCCAGTAGCGCCCACCAACTAGGACCCGCGCAGCGGCCCCGGCGGGGCCGTTTCCTGCGTACGGGGTTCCTCCTAATGCGTTCCGGTTATTGTGCCCGGCGCGCAGCGCCCCTAAACTCCAGCCGTCAGCCGCCAAGGGAGATCTGAGACCCGAAGCCCGACAGCGCAACGCTGAACGTGAAGAGCTGGGAGCAAGCATGCCTACGCGCCTCCGGATCGGAATCAGCCTCCTCGCCGGCGTCGTGCCGATGTTGGTCGTCACGCCCGCGGCGTGGGCCCAGGGTTGAGTGCTGATCAGAAGCAACGCGCCCGTGTTTGGCGCGAACGCCACGCCGTATGACGCCCCCGGACGCTGGCAGGTCAGCCTGTCGTCGCGCAATCTCGTCTCGAACGACCACTATTCCGGTACCGAAGAGCAGATCCGGCGGCAGACGCTGCAGAGCTACGTCACGAATCATCAGAACCTGCTCGACGTCAGCGTCAGCCGTCAGCTCACCGAGCGCTTCAGCGTCGGCATCGGCGTGCCCTACGTGAACTCGTCGTGGGCCAGCCGCGATCCGCGATCGCCCTTCCCCGGACCGCGGCGGGAGATCGCACAGGACGGCCGCGGCCTCGGCGACATCAGCGTCAGCGGCCGCTCCTGGGTGCTGGATACACTCACCCATCCCGACTGGAACATCCTCGGCGGTCTCGGCGTCAAGCTGCCGACCGGCAACGCGAGCACCCAGGACTTCTTCCCCGACCGCAACGGCGAGAACAACCAGCTCCGCTACGTGGACCAGTCCGTCCAGCCCGGCGACGGCGGCTGGGGGCTGATGATGGAAGCGCACGGCTTCTGGAAGCTGAAGCGGGTCTTCGCCTTCGGCTCAGGCAGCTATCTCGCCAACCCGAGAAACACCAACGGCACACCGTCGCTCGTCGTCGCGCGTGGCGGCCCGCCGGCGGCGTCGAGCTTCGACAAGCTCGTGAACTCCGTTCCGGATCAGTACCTCGCGCGAGTGGGCGGAACGGTGCCGCTGTGGCGCGGCATCGCCGGGACGGTGGCGTGGCGGATGGAAGGCCTGAAGCGCTACGACTTGTTCGGGGCCAGCAACGGGTTCCGCCGCCCCGGCACGTCGATGTTCGTCGAACCGGGCGTCAGCTACTCGCACGGCGCGAACACCTGGACGCTGAACGTCCCGATCGCCTACTACCGGCTCCGTCGTCCCGACCCCAACACCGGGCTGAGCGGAGACGCCACCTTCCCGCGGCAGGTGTTCCTCACCAGCTACTCGCGCCGCTTCGGCGGCCGCTCGGCCGCACCCGGGCTGCAAGCGCCGCCCGCCGCGTTGCCGGCGCCGGCGCCCGCTGCCGACGCCCCGCTCGATCCGGCATCCTCCGCGGCCGGGCGGAGCGCCGTGGCATGTCCAGCGGGTTCCCTCTGATGTCTGGCCGGCTGCCGCGGCGCACACGTGCCCTCGCGTCCGCACTCATCGCCGGCGCCCTGTGCATGTCAGCCACGCCGCTGCGCGCCGCCCCGGCCTGCAGCGCCTCGACCCCCGCCGCCCGCAACTTCGTGCTCCGGGACGTCGACAACCACAAGTGGACCTTCGCGTCGACCAAGGGAAAGGTCGTCCTGCTCGACTTCTGGGCGACGTGGTGCGCCCCCTGCAAGATCGAGATTCCAGGCTTCGTGGAGATGTACGACCGCTACAAAGCCGACGGCTTCGAAGTCGTCGGCGTCTCGATGGACACGGATCTGCCCGGCATCAAGGCCTTCGCCGGCGAGCACCGGATCAACTACCCAATCCTGATTGGCGCCGGCGCCGACGGCGTTTCCCGCGCCTTTGACGTCGAGGGGCTGCCCACCACGGTCCTGGTGACGCGCGACGGCCGCATATGCCGCACCTTCGTGGGCGAAACCTCGAAGGCGCAGTTCGAGGACGTCATCACCCAGCTGCTCGCCGCCCCCCGCTAATTCAGCTTCTTCAGCCACAGGTTCTTCACCGACACCTTCGTCGTCGCCTCGATCTCGATCCCGAACAGGCCCGCCTGGTTGTTGGACGACGCCGGGTCGTCGTCGATCATCGCCGCCATCAGTTGTCCGTTGACGATGTGGAGGAAGGTGCCGCCGCGGGCGATGACGGTGTACTGGTTCCAGTCGTCCATGCGGACGACGTGCCCGAGCGCCTCGCGGTCGGCGATCGTCCCCATCAGCCGCTTGCGCGCCGCGCCGTAGCCCTCGACGACCTGCCCGCGCCAGGCGAGGATGCGCATCGGCGTGTTCTCCGAATAGAACTGCCCGGTATAGACGCGGCTCGGCCAGAAGTCCGCCTGCGGGCCGGTCATCATCCACTCGAGATTGACCGGGCCGACGTTGGCGGTGACGTTGGCTGGAATGTTCGCGAGCCACGGCAGGCCGGTGCGGCTGCGATATTGGAGGCCGCTGCCGCCGCTGCCCTCGACCTTGATCTCGAACTTGAGCGTGAAGTCTTTCGCTTCGATGCCGCGATAGACGATGTAGCTGTTGCCGCTGGGATTGGCGGGGGTGGACTCGCCGACGATGGCGCCGGCCTCGACGCGCCAGAACCTGGGGTTGCCATCCCAGCCTTTGAGGGTGCTGCCGTCGAAGAGCGGGACGTAGCCCTCGTGATCCTCGAAGTCCATCGGCGCCGGTTCGGTAAATGCCATGCCGCGGCCCCGGCCCTGTGCCGGAGTGGTCGGCGTCGGTCCCTGGGTGGACGGCTGCGCGGCCGGCGGTTCATGGCTGGACGACTGCCCAGGCGGCGCTCCCTGCCTGGCGGCCGCCCCGTTACGGGCGGACAGCGGCGTCACGAGTGCGAGGAGCACGCCCGCCACGGCTGCGGTGTGCGCGAAGTGTCTGCTGGTCATGCGTTCCATGCGTCCCCCTGCTGGTAGCTGCCGGTCACGAGGCACAGCATATCGCGCCACCTGGAAACAGCCATTCAGGCCCGGGATGAGCGACTCCGTTTCGGGCATAATGGGCGAAACGCGGGAGAGGAGCGGGCCGATGATTCAGTTCACAGTCAACGCCGTGGCGCGGCGCTTCGATGGCGACGGCTCGATGCCGCTGCTCTGGTTCCTGCGCGACGATCTCGCGCTGACGGGGACGAAATACGGCTGCGGCCTCGGCCTCTGCGGCGCCTGCACTGTGCACGTCAACGGCGCCGCCGTGCGCAGCTGCCAGACGCCGATGAGCACCGTCGCCGGCAAGAAGATTACGACCATCGAAGGGCTTGATCCCCAGGGGAACCATCCGCTGCAGCGCGCCTGGAAGGCGCAGAACGTGCCGCAGTGCGGCTACTGCCAGAGCGGGCAGATCATGCAGGCCGCGGCGATGCTGCGCGCCACGCCGAAGCCAACCGACGGCGACATCGACCAGCAGATGCAGGGGAACATCTGCCGCTGCGGCACCTACCAGCGCATCCGAGCCGCCATCAAGCAGGCCGCGGGGGTGAAGGCGTGATCCCCGTCGCCTACGTCTCCCGCCGTCACTTCCTCGGCGGCGTCTTTTCCGCCGGGGCGTTCGTCGTTGGCGTGCGGTTGCTGCCGCTCGAAACTCTGGCTGGACCCCAGGCCGTGCCCTCCAGCGGCGGCGCCGCTGCCTGGGAGCCGAACGTCTACCTCGGCATCGAGCCCAGTGGCGTGGTCAAGATCGTCGCGCACCGTTCCGAGATGGGGACCGGCGCCAGGACCTGCCTGCCGATGATCGTCGCCGACGAGCTCGAGGCCGACTGGGCCAGGGTCACCATCGTCCAGGCGCTGGGCGACGTCAAGTACGGGTCGCAGAACACCGACGGCTCGTGCTCGGTCCGCGACTTCTATCAGGCGATGCGCTCGGCCGGCGCGGCGGCGCGGACGACGCTCGAGCATGCCGCGGCGGGAAAGTGGGGCGTGGCGCAGGGGGAGTGCCAGGGCCGCCAGCACTTCGTCGTGCACGCCAAAACCGGACGCAAGCTCGCCTATGGTGAACTGGTGCCGCTTGCCTCCTCCGCCACCGCTCCCAATCAGGGTGCCGTCCGCTTCAAGACGCCGAAGGAGTTCCGCTACATCGGCAAGGATTTGCCGATCACCGACCTCGGCGACCTGGTGACCGGCAAGGGCATGTTCGGCATCGACGCCCGGATGGACGGCATGGTCTACGCCGCGATCGCCCGTCCGCCGGTAATGGGGGCGTCGTTCAAGAGTGTGGACGACACCGCGGCGAAGCAGGTGGCGGGCGTGCAGCAGGTCGTGATGCTCGACCTCGCGTCGCCGCCGCTCGGCTTCAAGGCGCTTGGCGGCCCCACGGTGATTGCCGCCAACTCCTGGGCCGCGATCCAGGGACGCAACGCGCTCAAGGTGGACTGGGCGGCCGGCGACCATGCCGCCTACGAGTCGGCGAAGTACCGCGAAGCGCTACTAGAGACGGCGGCAAAGGCCGGACGCGTGGCGCGGCAGATGGGCGACGTTGACGCCGAGTTCGCGAAAGGCGGCGCCATCCACGAAGCCTCTTATTACACGCCGATGCTGGCGCACGCGCCGATGGAGCCGCCGGCCGCGGTGGCGGAGTTCAAGGACGGCAGGGTCGTCACCTGGTGCAATACCCAGAACCCCCAGGCGGTACAGGACACGGTGGCGCGAGCGCTGGGCATCAAGAAGGAGGACGTCGTCTGCCATGTGACGCTGCTCGGCGGCGGCTTCGGCCGCAAGTCGAAGCCCGATTATGTCGCCGAGGCGGCGCTGCTGTCGAAGCAGGTCGGCAAGCCGGTGAAGATCGTCTGGAGCCGCGAAGACGACATCCAGTTCGACTACTTCCACTCGCCGGCGGCGATGTATCTGAAGGCGCGCGTCGACGCCCAGGGACGGCCGACCGCCTGGCTGCAGCGCAGCGTGTTTCCGCCGATCGCCTCGCAGAACAACCCGGACGAGGAGTACGGGGGATTCCAGGTCGGCATGGGGTGGACGAACATCCCCTACGTGCTTCCCAATCTGCGGGTCGAGAATGGCCCGGCCAGGGCGCACGTCCGCATCGGCTGGCTGCGGTCGGTGGCGAACATCTACCACGCCTTCGGCGTGCAGTCGTTCACCGACGAGCTTGCCGCCGCCGCGGGGCGCGACCGCGTCGAGTACCTGCTGAACCTGATCGGCCCGCCGCGCGTGATCGATCTGGGCAAGGAAGGCGTCAGCCAGCCGGAAGAGCCGAACCCGAACTTCCCGTTCGACACCGCGCGGCTGCGGAACGTCATCGAGCTGGCGGCGGAGCGCTCGGGATGGGCGGGCAAGAAGCCCGGCGCCGGCCGCGCGCTCGGGATCGCGGCGCACTACAGCTTCCTCACCTACGTCGCCGCCGTCGTCGAGATCGAGACCGGCGCCAACGGCGAGATTCGCATCCCCCGCGTGGACATCGCGCTCGATGCCGGCCAGGTGATCAACCCGGACCGCGTCAAGGCGCAGTTCGAAGGGGCGGCGGTGTTCGGGACCAGCCTGGCGCTGATGGGGGAGATCACCGCCGCCGGCGGGCGCATCCAGCAGAACAACTTCAACGGCTATCCGGTGGCGCGGATGACGCAGGCACCGCGTCAGACGAACGTCTACATCGTGCCGAGCGAGGCGGCTCCGGCTGGCGTCGGCGAGCCGGGGGTGCCGCCGATTGCGCCGGCCCTGTGCAACGCCATCTTCGCCGCCACCGGCAAGCGCCTGCGCGAGCTGCCGATTCAGAAGCATCTGGCGCCGGCCGCGGCCGGCTAGGGATTTATTCGGCGACCGCCGCGGAATAATCCCCGCCGGATATCCCTTATCTTCTGTCACCGCTCCGAATAAGGCTTGCTATGCCGCGCGCCTGGGACCATCCTGAGGCACGTCGATTGCTGGCTGAGCCCGAAAGCCATTCGTAAACAGCCAAGGCGTCTGGATCGACTACGCGAAAGGAGTCGAGATGGTCCCATTGCCGTACCGTGATGGCGCGCTGCCGCGCATCCTCAGCGTTGTCGTGCTCGCGCTCATGCTGGTCGCGGTGCTCTATGCGGCCTGGATAGGGATCGCGAACTTCTCGCGCATTCACGTGTGAGCACCTCCGGATCCGCTAAGGGACGCCGATGACCAAACGGCAGACACGCATCTTCTTCGTGGCCGGCACGACGCTGTTCTCGCTGGTATTCCTCGCGATGACGGTCGACAGCCACCGGCAGTTCGGGCGTCTCACGCACGAGGACCAGCTGACGGACCAGGTCGTGGCCGGCAAGCACGTCTGGCACCGCAAGGACTGCATCAACTGCCACACGCTGCTCGGGGAGGGGGCGTATTACGCCCCGGACCTCACCAAGATCACGCAGCAGCGCGGTGAGGCCTACCTGCGGCAGTTCCTGAAGGATCCCTCGCGTTTCTACTCCGAGGAGAAGCACGGCCGGCTGATGCCGAATCCGAAGCTGACGGATCAGGACATCTCGGACGTGATCGCCTTCCTCACATGGATCTCCCACATCGACAATCAGGGCTGGCCGCCGCGGCCCATCGTCGTGAGCGCCGCGACCGCGCAGGTCGTGCTCGGCCCGCCTGAGCCGTCGGCGGCGGCGTCGGGCGATCCGATCGCGCTCGGCGAAGCCCTGTTCCGGCAGTCGCCTCCGGCCTGTTTCAGTTGCCACTCCACCCAGCCCGGGGCGCAAATCGTCGGGCCGTCGCTCGCAGGGGTGGGATCGCGCGCCGCCGCCGTGCTTGCCGGGCCGGGCTACGCTGGCAAGGCGCGGACCACGGAAGACTATCTTCGCGAGTCGATTCTCGATCCCGACGCCTACCTGGTGCCCGGTCCGACATTCTCGGCCGGCGGCAAGTCCATCATGCCGGCGGTGTACGGGACGATGCTGAAGCCGTCAGACGTGGACCATCTCGTCGCATACCTCGCGACGCTCAAATGAGAGGAGCCCCGGGTGCGCTACCGTTCGCAGGCCGTCGCCTATCCCTACTTCGTGGTCGCGATGCTGTTCTACGGGTTGCAGATGGTGTTCGGGCTGCTCTCGGCCGCGAAGTATCTTGGCCCCGATCCCATCAAG
>JAYTEJ010000614.1:0-3989 GCA_043735365.1 Acidobacteriota bacterium | reverse complement strand
GTGCGGGTCAGGCGCCGGATACCTGCCGTCCGGCCCGGATTGGGGTGAGCCTTCGCCGCGCGATCGAGCGTCGTCTCGAGCGACGCAATGACGCTGTCGTAGGTTGTTGAGTCCGGCCGATCCTTGCCGACCGGCGGCATCTGCCGCGCCCGCAGTTTGCGGACGACTTTCTCCCACACCTCGGGATGCCGCAGGACCGGGTCGGCGGCAATCGTGTCGAGCGCGAGATCCCCCTTCTTCTTGTCTTCGTCGTGGCAGGAGACGCAGTACTCCTCGACGAACGCCAGGGGCTTGACCGTCGGAGGCGCGTTCGGCCGCGGCGCCTGCGCCTGAACGCTGAAGGTAACACCGGCGGCGGCGAGGAGGCCCGCCAGACCGAACGAGACGGCGACGCTGCCGTGGTGCGACCCCATATAGCGCAAATGATACGCGACCTTCGGAACAGATTTACGGGGTTCTACGGGTCAATAAGGTTCTGCGAGGTTCCACCGGCTTCCAGGGAGTTCTACGGGGTTCCGCAGGCGAAGTTCTCCGCCGCGTCGGTGCTGCCGGATCCGCGGTAGATGGCCACCTGGGGGTAGGGGCAGAGCGGGCGGGTTCGCGCCACGGCGCCATTGACGATGCGCGAGGCCAGGATCCGGTCGGGCGGCGCCCCGGCTTCGACCCACTGCTCGAGCGCGTGCACCATGTCGAAGGTGTTCGGCCCGTCGCCCCCTCCGCAGTGGGCCATGCCCGGCGCCATGAAGAGCCGGTAGGAGCCATGCACACGCGACACGCCGCCGAGCGCCTGCACCACGCTGGCGTAGTACTGCGTGCTGCTTCCAGGCGAGATCTGCGGATCGCTCCAACCGTGATAGTGCAGCAGCTTTCCACCCCGATCGATGAACGGCTTAAGGTTGGGGTCGAGCGCGTTGATGGTCCCGTCGTCCACCTCCTCCGCGCGCACGATGTCCGACGCGAAGTCGAATCGCCGGACGTCCCAGGCCGGATCCTTGAAGACCATGAAGCGGAACTGATCGAGCCCGGTCGCGCGTGCTGACGCCGTCCATCCGAGGCTGGTCCAGCCCGGCTCGCTGCCGGGCACAAGCCCCGGGATGGGGCGATGGGTTTTCGGATTCGCGGGGGAGGCGTAAATCGACCGCACCGTCTCGACCTGTGCCGGCGAGAGACAGTCGCCTGCGCCCTGGCCGCGGCATTGGAGCGCGGCGGGATCGAAGGCGCACGCTGCCGGATCGTCCACGACGCCGTCCGTCACCCCGTCCCGGCCGTCACAGGCCTGCAGCACTGCGCGGTGGACGTGTGCGATCTGCGACCCCGAGAGGCGCGCCGCCTCGTTCGCCTCGAGAGTGCTCGCGAGGCGCAGGGCCTGCGCGGCCCGTCCGGTCCAGTCGAGGCCCGGCGCGCCCGCGATGATGCCGTCGAAGTCCTCCGGAAAGCGCTGCGCTTCCTTCATCGCCTGCCGTCCGCCCGCCGAACAGCCGTTCCAGTACGAGAGCCGTGGCCCCGTCCCGTAGTGTGCGGCGATGATCGTCTTCGACGCCACCGCCATCTCGTGCACCGCGCGCCAGCCGAAATCGACGACCTTCTCTGGGTGCCCGGGCGCAAAGCTGGCGCTGCCGCCGGCATGGCCGGTATCCGTGGACGCCGCCGCGTAGCCGCGGGCCAGCGCCGCGGCCATCGGCCCGTAGGCGATCGCGCCGCTGAACGCGCCGTTGCCGAGGGCCTCGAGCTTGCCGTTCCAGCCCGAGATCGGCATCCAGACTTCGATGCGGATGTCCGAGTCAGCGGTCGGTGTCAGGGCGGCGCCGACGCGGCAGAATGCCGGCAGCGCCCGAAAGCGGTCCGCCGGCTCACCCGCCGCGGGCGTGAAGGCGCCCGCTTCGACCACGACCGCCTGGCCGATCGTCGCGCCGGGGATCGCCAGCCGCGCGAGCGCGGCGCACCCGGCGGCGCCCAACGACTGGTCTGACATGGCTGTGGCCGGCGCGACGGTGCACAGCCCAATGGCGACGGCAGCGCGGATTCTCGGGCGGATCGTCATCGCGAATCACTCGGGTCCATCGATGAAAGTCGAACGTCCCCGGCGTCGGTTCGACCAGGTGCCAGCGCACCGTATCGCGCACCGAGCGATACAGTCATGCGGCGTGGGCCCAGACGATAATATTGGTGCGCCCGGCTGGATTCGAACCAGCGACCTTTGGCTTCGGAGGCCAACGCTCTATCCAGCTGAGCTACGGGCGCGCGCGAACAACGTGCTCCAGGCCAATGCGCGCGAGAAGTGGTGCGCCCGGAGGGATTTGAACCCCCGACCTACGGGTTCGAAGCCCGGCGCTCTATCCAGCTGAGCTACGGGCGCCTGCAAACTCGCGGTAATGGCGTCGCCGCCAGCTTCGGGACCGGCAGAACGACTGTCCATCATACCGAGCCGACGGGCGGCTGTGCAACATCGGAAAGGGGCAAAACAGCCCCGGCACTAAGCCAAACGGTAGATTGCGGAGGAGCCGGCGACGTGGGACAATACCGCTTCCGAGCGATTCATGGAGCCCTACCTTGTCCTTGTCGTCGACGACGACCTCGACACGCGTGAGCTATACACGCTGGTGTTCGAGGTCGCCGGATTCCGTGTCGCCGCCGCCACCTCCGTTGGCCAGGCGCTCGATGCCGCTCGCCGCCTGCACCCCGACGTCATTCTCACCGATTGGAGGCTGGGGGACGGCGACGGCCTGACGCTCTGCCGGGACCTGCGCCGCCATGGCCCGACCCGCCTGATTCCGATGGTCGCGGCCACCGGCATGACTCTGTCGCTCGAGGTGCGCGCCCAGGCTCGGCAGGCCGGATGCGAGGCTTTCCTGATCAAGCCAATCGATGTGGATGTGCTGGTGCGTACCGCCACGGCCGCGATCCAGGGTCGACAGGCGCGAGTACTGCGCGCCGCCGCCGCGCTGGTGCGCCGTGAGGCTTCGCGCGCCCGCCGCAGCGGCTCCGCCACGTCTGCGTCGGCCCGCGTCTCCGCGTCCGAGTTGATTGCCGGCTCCCGCGTCGCAGTCCGCAGGTCGGTCGCGCTGATTATCGCGGACGATTCAGGGCGCTACGTCGCTGTGAACGACCGGGCCGCGGAACTGACCGGCTACGCGACGAGCGTGTTGATGACGATGTCGGTCTCGGATCTGACGCCAGAGCCGCAGGCCGCCACCGCGCACGACCTCTGGCACCAGTTCATGGAGTCCGGCGCCCAGGAAGGGGTCTACCTCGTCAAGCGGAGCGATGGCGAGTCGATTCCGCTTCGTTACGTGGCGTTTGCCAACATCGCCCCCGGCCTGCACCTGAGCGCGCTCAGCCCCGCCGCCGTCTGATCCTTCCGCACGCGTTCCGGCCGCTCGCCCAACCAGCCCTTCAGCTCAGGGGATTCCTCGCAAAGCACAGGTCCTCGACCACTCGGCCGCCGATGAGATGCTCCTGGATAATCCGCTCCGCATTCTCGGGCGTCACGTTCCGATACCAGGTGCCCTCGGGATACACGACACAGATCGGGCCCGCGGTGCAGATGCGCAGACACTGGCACTTGGTTCGATAGCACGGGCCGTCCGGCCCGGCAATATTCAGAGCCTTCATCCGTCCTTTCAGATACACCCAGGTACGCTCCCCCTCTGAAGGATCTGCGCAGTCTGGTCCGAGGCAGATGAAGAGATGCCGGGTCAGCCGCCCGACACCGAATGCCGCCGCCGCCTCTTCCGGTGTGTCGTACGCCCCTTTGGCCATGACGTCGATGATATCGCGGCGTGGCACCCCGCTTGCTCCCTGCGGACTGTTAGAGGACTGTCAGAGGACTGTCAAAGGAGACTCCATGGCCAAGCAGGACACCCCGAAGGATCAGGCTCAGCAGAAGGACATCCCCTCAACCCCCGCGAATCGTGACGAACAGGTGCGCGGCATCGCCGATACCGAAGTGGACGACGACGCGGACGAGGACGAGGACTTCGACGATGTCG
>JAYTEJ010000613.1:0-1776 GCA_043735365.1 Acidobacteriota bacterium | reverse complement strand
TCCGGCGTGGAAGATTGCCCCGGCGCTCGCTTTCGCCAACACCGTGGTCTTCAAGCCGGCGCAGTGGACCCCGGGCTGCGCCTGGGTCCTGGCGGAGATCCTTGCCGCCTCCGGCCTTCCGCCCGGTGTCTTCAACCTCGTGATCGGCTCTGGGTCGGTGGTCGGCGAGACCATCGTCGAGCATCCGGACGTCGCCGCGATCAGCTTCACCGGGTCGGTCGCCACCGGCCGCGAGATCGCGCGCAAGGCGATCGGCCGCATGGCGCGGGTGCAGCTGGAAATGGGCAGCAAGAACCCGCTGGTCGTCCTGGACGACGCCGATCTCGGGATTGCGGTCAACGTCGCGGTGCAGGGCGCCTACTTTTCGACCGGGCAGCGCTGCACCGCCTCATCTCGTCTGATCGTCACCGCGGGCATCCACGATCGCTTCGTGGCGGCGCTGACCGAGAAGCTCGGGTCGCTGCGGGTGGACAACGCGCTGACCGCCGGCACCGACATCGGCCCGGTCGTCGAGCAGACGCAGCTCGATCAGGATCTGGAATACATCGCCCTCGGCCAGCAGGAGGGGGCGCGCCTGGCGATTGGCGGCGAACGCCTCGCGCGCGCCACCGCCGGGCACTACCTGTCGCCGGCGCTCTTTGTCGACGCCACCAACGCGATGCGGATTTCGCGCGAGGAGATTTTTGGTCCGGTCGCCTGCGTCATCCGCGCGCGCGATTACGATGAGGCGCTGGCCATCGCCAACGACACCGAATCCGGGCTCTCCTCCGGCATCGTCACCACCTCGCTGAAGCACGCTTCGCACTTCCAGCGTCACGCCCAGGCCGGCATGGTGATGGTCAATCTGCCGACCGCCGGCGTCGATTACCACGTCCCGTTCGGCGGCCGCAAGGCCTCGAGCTACGGACCCCGCGAGCAGGGGCGCTACGCGGCGGAGTTCTACACCACGGTCAAGACCACTTATATAGCGCCCTGAGCCCAGGGCCCCGGGCCCTGCGGCGGCTGTCGCCGAAACCGCACACGCTTTTACGGATCTGCCCAGCGCGGCACGGAAGCGTTAGCCGCCGCGCCGCAACCGCTGCCGACGCCTCCCGGATCTCACGATTTCCCAATCGCTTGCGGGAATCCGTGGGACGGAACCATTCGTGCTCACCCTCATTCATCCGCGCGGTTCCAAGCCGCCAACCTGTGAACGAGGGCCGTTGATGTCAGCGAATGTAAAGACCGCGCACGCTCTGCTCCTGCTCGTCTTCGGCGGGCTGCTGTTTGCCCCCGCCGTCCGCGCCCAGAGCATTCTCGATGCGCGCCGCGTCGAGTTCACGCCCTCCGCCGACGATGCGGTCGTCGATGCGAGCGGCGTCGCGGTCGTTCAGAGCTACAGGCTCGATGTCCTGGTCTTGGGCGCCTCGGTGCCGGTGCAAAGCGTGAACATCGGCAAGCCCAGTCCTGATTCCGACGGTATGATCCGGCTCGACTTCGTGTCCCTGCTGGCATCACCGCTGACGGCGGGGGTTACCTATCAGGCTGTGGTGTCCGCGGTCGGACCGGGCGGCACCTCCCCGAGCCTGGCCTCCAACACCTTTGGCTTCTCGGCGCTGTGCGCGCCGTCTCTCTCGGCCGTATCGCAGACCTTCGCCGCGGGCGGAGGGACCGGCAGCGTGGCGGTCACGGCCGGCACCGGCTGCGCCTGGACCGCCACCAGCAACGCCTCGTGGCTGACGGTGAGCAGCGGCGCGAGCGGGAGCGGCAACGGCTCGGTGGCGTTCGCGGTGGCGG
>JAYTEJ010000612.1:0-5454 GCA_043735365.1 Acidobacteriota bacterium | reverse complement strand
GCATGATCCGCCGGTTCAGGTCCGCGTCGATTCGGCTGCTCGTGATCGGTGCGGGTACGTTCGTCATCGCTCTGTCCCCGGTCGCGCTGCGGGGCCTCGGGCCGGAGCAGGCGGCGGCTGGCACGGCCTCCCAGGTCACCCCGGCGCAGGCCGCGCCACGTCAGGCCGGCGCCGCGCCGGGTCCTGGCGGCCGCGGACCGATGATCAGCGAGGCCACCGACTTCTCCCCGAAGCCTCCGTACCTGCCGCGCACTCCCGCTGAAGAAGCCGCCACCTTCGTGCTGCCGACCGGCTACCGGATGGAACTGGTGGCCGCCGACCCCGAGGTCATCAGCCCGGCGGTGATCGAATTTGACGGCAACGGTCGCATGTACGTGAGCGAGCTGGTCAGCTACATGATGGACGCCGGGGCAAGCCGCGAGCACGACCCCATCAGCCGCATCAGCCGCTGGGAAAGCACCAAGCACGACGGCCACTACGACAAGCACACCACCTTCGTCGACCACGTCGTCGCGCCGCGCATGATCCTGCCGCTCGAGGACGGCTTCATCCTCACGAGCGAGACCGACTCGGACGATCTCGTCAAATGGAGCGACACCAACGGCGACGGCGTCGCGGACAAGCGGGAGGTGGTCTTCACCGGCATCGGCCAGAGCGGCGACCCCAACATCGAACATCAGAAGGCGGGGCTGCTGTGGGCGATGGACAACTGGATCTACACCACTTACAACCCGTTCCGCATCCGCTGGACGCCGTCGGGATTTTTGCGCGAGCAGACGGGGCCGAACGGCGGCCAGTGGGGGCTGGCGTCCGACGACGACGGCAAGCCGTGGTTCGTGGACGCGGGAGGCGAGCGCGGCCCGATGAATTTCCAGTATCCGATTCATTACGGGCCCTTCACCCCCTGCGCCGCCGCGGGACGCGGCGCGCGGGGCGGCGCCCCGGCGGCTCCGGCGCCGACGGCGGATCCGAACTGTCCGGCGGGGATGGAGAACGGGTTTGAGAAGGATTTCGCGGTGGTCTGGCCCTCGCCCGGGATCGGCGACATGCAGGGCGGTATCGGCCGCACCCGGCTGCCGGCGCAGAACCTGAATCACTTCACCGCCACCACCGGCCCGGCGATCGTGCGCGGCGATCGGCTGCCGTCCGACATCAAAGGCGATCTGCTGTTCGCCGAGCCGGTCGGCCGGCTGATTCGCCGTGCCTCGATTGAGAAGGTCGAAGGACTGACGATGCTCCGGAACGCGTATCCCGGGGCGGAGTTCATGACCAGCGGCGACCAGCTGTTCCGCCCGGTGAACATCAGCAATGCGCCGGACGGGACGGTGTATGTCGCGGACCTGTATCACGGCATCATCCAGGAACTGCAGTGGTCCGGACCGGGCTCCTACCTGCGCGCCAAGATCGAGCAGTATCAGCTCGACAAGGTCGCGAGCCACGGCCGCATCTGGCGGCTGCGTTACGACGGCCGGCCGGCAGTCCCGGCGACTGAGACCAATATCGGACAGCCGGCGATTCCGGCAATCGCGCCCGACTTCGCGGCGCCGCGCATGTACAACGAGACGCCGGCGCAGCTGGTGTCCCACCTGACCCATGCCAACGGCTGGTGGCGCGACACGGCGCAGCGGCTGCTGGTGCTCGAGCAGGACAAGTCGGTGGTGCCGGCGCTGCAGCAGATGGTGCGGACGTCGGACAACCAGGTGGCGCGCTTCCATGCGCTGTGGACGCTCGAAGGGCTCGGAGCGCTCGATGCGACGCTGGCGCGCGAGACGATGAAGGACAAGAGCGCGCGCATGCGGGTGCAGGGGATCCGTGCCAGCGAGACGCTCTACAAGGCGGGCGACCGGTCGCTGACGGACGACTACCGCGCGCTGGCGAAGGATCAGGATCCAGACGTCGTCATCCAGGCGATGCTGACGCTGAACCTGTTCAAGGTGCCCCAGGCCGCCGACGCGATCAAGGCCGCGAAAGAGGCGAGCCCGGCGAAGGGGGTGGCGCTGATTGCGGATCGGCTGCTGGCGCCGCCGGCGAACACCGGCTTCGGCGGCGGGCGCCGCGGCGGCCCGCTGACGGCGGAGCAGGAGAAGCGGCTGCAGCAGGGCAGCGAGATCTTCGGCGGTGTCTGCTTCGCCTGTCATGGATCCGACGGCCTCGGCCAGCCGCTGGCGGGAGCCACGGCGGGGACGATGATGGCGCCGCCGCTGGCCGGTTCGGCCCGCGTGCAGGGGAACCGGGATTACATCATCAAGGTGCTGCTGCAGGGGCTGACCGGACCGGTCGATGGCCGGACCTACCCGGAGGTGATGGTGCCGATGGGCGCCAGCAACGACGAGTGGGTGGCCGGTATCGCCTCCTACGTGCGCAACAGCTTCGGCAACAGCGCCGGCCAGGTGACTGCCGCGGACGTCGCGCGGGTGCGCGCCGACACCGCGCCGCGCAAGGCGTTGTGGACGGTGCCAGAGATTGAGGTGTCGCTGCCGCGCCAACTCGACTCGCAGGCATGGAAGCTCACGGCCAGCCACGGAGCGGAGAACGCCGCCGGCGCCGCGACGCTGCGCGGCTGGAGCTCCGGCGCGCCGCAGGCGCCGGGGATGTGGTTCACAATCGAACTGCCGCAGCCGGCGGCGGTCACCGAGCTGCAGTTCGATTCCGCGACCGTGGGCGGCGGCGGCCGCGGCCGCGGTCGCGGCGGCGCCCAGCCGCCGGCCGCACCGGTGGTCGGCTATCCGCGCGGCTACTCCGTGCAGGTGTCGGCCGACGGCAAGGCATGGAGCAAGCCGGTCGCTGCCGGCAAAGGCGAGGGCGCGCACACCACCATCGCGTTCGCGCCGACCCGGGCGAAGTTCGTGCGCATCACGGAGACCGAGACCGTGGCGGATGCGCCGAGCTGGTCGATCAGCAATCTGCGCATCTACCAGTCGCCCGGGAGCGCCGCGTCCACCCGTCCGTGACCGGCCTCGTCCTCACGGCGGAGTTCGAGGCCTTCGACGAAACCAGCGACGCGGCCTTTCGCGTCGCGATGATCGAGCTCGGCGTGCTGACGCTGATGATTGTCGCGCTGGTGGCGTCGCTGCAGATGCTGCGGCGACGTCATCCGGAGGCGGTGGCCAAGCGCGCGTAGTGATTCCTCGCGGCCGCAGCCATGCCAGAATGATCGACATGGCGACCAGGAAGAAGCCGGCCGAGAAGACCGAGAGCGCAGCGGAGCCAGGCGGGACGCCGGGGACATTCCCTCTGGCCCCGCCGATCGAGCCGATGCTCGCCAAGCTGGCCGACTCGCTCCCGGGGGCGGACGGGCTCCTCTACGAGCCCAAGTGGGACGGCTTCCGTGCCATCGTCTACCGCGGTGCGTCCGACGTCTACATCCAGAGCCGCGATCTGCGTCCGCTCGATCGCTATTTCCCCGAGCTGCACGACACCCTGCTGGCGCGCCTGCCGCCCGGCTGCGTGCTCGACGGCGAGATCGTCATCGCCACGGCGAAGGGACTGGACTTCGACCTGCTGCAGCTGCGGCTGCACCCGGCCGCATCGCGGGTCGCGAAGCTGGCGGCCGAGACCCCCTCCGCTTTTGTCGCCTTCGACGTCCTGGCCGCCGACGGCCGCGACGTTCGCGCCAGGCCGCAGACCGAGCGGCGGGTCCTGCTCGAACGGCTGCTGGCGGACGTCCACCCGCCGGTCTATCTCACCCCGATGACCCGTGACCCGAGGCTCGCTCGCGAATGGCTGGCGCGCTTCGAAGGGGCAGGGCTGGACGGCGTCATCGCCAAGACCGGCACCGCCCCCTACGCCCCAGGCAAGCGCGCCATGATCAAGGTCAAGCACGCCCGCACCGCCGACTGCGTCGTCGCCGGCTTCCGCTGGCACAAGAGCGGCGGCGGCCTGGTCGGCTCGCTGCTGCTCGGGCTCTACGACGGCCACGGCCGGCTGCAGCACGTCGGCGTCACCTCGTCGTTCACGATGGAGAAGCGCAAGGCGCTGGCGCAGGAGCTCGAGCCGCTAAGGAAGCGGGCGCTCGACGAACATCCCTGGCGCGACTGGGCGACGGCCCGAGCGGAGGCCGACCGCATGCCGGGAGGGCAGAGCCGCTGGAGCGCAGGGAAAGACCTGTCGTGGGAGCCGCTGCGGATCGAGCGCGTCTGCGAGGTCAAGTACGACCACATGCAGGGGCAGCGCTTCCGTCATGCGGCGACCTTCCTGCGCTGGCGCCCCGACAAGCCGCCGACGGAGTGCGGCTACGACCAGCTCGAGGTTACCGCGCCTTACGAGCTGTCGAAGGTCTTCGGGGCGTAGCCGTCTTGACGTCGTCCGGGTCCGGCGGTTCCGCCGCGGGCCGCGCCTCGACCGGTACGTGCTCGAGATTGATTCGGATCCTCGTCCAGGTATGATGCCGGCCGCGCATCGCGTCGACGAGGACGTCCGCTGGCTGAAGATGCGCCGCGGCGCCGGGATGCCGGGAGCGCCAGCGCTCGAGTCCGGCCATCGCCTCTTCCTTGCGTTCGGCCCTCGCGATTTCGACGAGCGGCGCCTTCGGCACCCGCCGCCGTGACGGCTGCACCCGCGGCGGCTCGCCCGCTTGCTTCTTGTACTGCGGCGGCCACGGGGCATCGCCGAGGCCCTCGCGCTCGTGGCGGGCAGACAGCTCGAGCAGCGCGGCCAGCGACCCTGGGTGGCGGTCGATGTCCGCATGTCGATCACCTGCCAGCGCGAACCGCGCCGGCATCGTCGCCAGCGTGAAGTCCGCGGGATCGCAGTCGGCTGCCTCTTCCCAGGACAGCGGCGCGGAGACCCGAGCATCCACCGTCGGCCGCACCGAGTAGGCGCTCGCCACCGTCCGGTCCTTGGCATTCTGGTTGTAGTCGAGGAAGACGCCGTGGCGCTCCTCCTTCCACCACTTGCTGGTGGCGAGCGCGGGGGCACGGCGCTCGACCTCGCGCGCCAGCGCCAGCGCCGCGCGGCGCACTTCGTCGAACGTCCACCGGCGCTCGATGCGGACGACGATGTGGATGCCCCGCGAGCCTGAGGTCTTCGGCCATCCGACCAGCCCGAGGTCGTCGAGCGCGGCATGGACCACGCGCGCGACCTCGCGGACCTGATCCCACGCCACGCCGGGCACCGGGTCGAGGTCGATGCGCAGTTCGTCGGGATGGTCGAGATCGTCGGCGCGGACGGGATGGGGATGGAGCTCGAGGCAGGCGAGGTTGGCCATCCAGGCCAGCGCCGCGGCGTCGCGCGGCACGATCTCTTCGGCGGTCCGTCCCGAGGGGAACCGCAGCGCCGCGACCTCGATCCAGTCCGGCCGCGACAGCGGCGCGCGCTTCTGGTAGAAGAACTCGCTGCCGACGCCGTTCGGGTAGCGCACCAGCACGTTCGGCCGGCCGCCGGCACCGCGCAGTGCGCCGTCAGCGACCGCCAAGTAATAGCGCACCAGGTCGAGCTTGGTGTGGCCCGCCTGCG
>JAYTEJ010000611.1:0-6500 GCA_043735365.1 Acidobacteriota bacterium | reverse complement strand
TCGACGACCTCGTAGCCGCTCGAGGAAGCGACGTCTGGGCCGGCCGTCACTTCGGCGCCAACCGCAAACTCTCCTGGTGCGAGCGACGCCGGCGGCGTCACCGAAAACTTGACGGTAGCGTCTTCGTTTTCGCGCTCGAACCTCACCGGCGCCGACGCCGGCTCGACGCGCCAGCCGTCGGGGGCGTGCACCGACGCCCGGGCCTCGACCGGCCCCTTCTGGTTGTTGCTGATCCTGACCTCGATGGTCCGCGTGTGCGCCACCGGACGCGCGGCCGCCGCGGGGCCGACGCGGCGGCTCTGTGCCGCCACTGACGGGACGACGACGATCCCGGGGGCGACGCGGACGTCGAAGGCCGGCACCACCTGCAGTTCCATGCGCTTCTCGCCGGCGAAGAGGTCGCTGTAGCGGAACTCGACCGTCCGTTCGATGGCAACGTCGGCACCGCCGATCGACAGCGCCAGCATCACCTTGAACGGACTCGGCCGGAACGGCACGCCGAACGGGACGCCGGGCTCGAAGTCGTACCGCGCCGCATCCTTTCGGGGTGTCCAGTAGGGCGACGACACCGGCACGGCGCCGATTTTCAGATTCATGGCGCAGGTCAGCGCGCCGTTGGTCTCGATCGCTCCGGCGCACGCCGCCGGCTCGCCGTCGAACCCGGCCACCCGGATGCCCTTCACCGTCACGTCCGCAGGGCCGTAGTTGCCGGTCGCGACCGACACCTTCACCGGCTGGCCGGCCACCACGACGCCGTCGTCCGCCAGCGCCTCGACGCGGATGCCATGGGTCAGGAGCAGGGCGTTCGCGAACTGCCGCTCCTTCGGCTCGAGCCTGAACTCCAGCTCGTAGCGCGCGCGATCGGACAGCCCTATGCCCCCGAGCTTGCCGCGCAGATCGCGCACCGCGTTGAGCCCCGCCACCAGCGGCGCCGCCGCGGCCGCCGGACCGCCGCCGTCGAGCGCCTGCGAGGCCATCTCAGCGCTGGCGGCAATCGTCTGCAGCGACGCCACCAGCTCCGCCGGGGGAGCGTCGCCGGCGAACGCCGCAAGGCCGCGGAGCGACGTGTCGATCCCCTCGAACATGTCCTTCGGCGCTACTCCCTGCTCGCCGATGGTGGTGTCTTTCAGCCGGTAGATGCGGGTGAAGGATCCCCCCGGCAGCATCAGCAGCTGCGACGTGCCCTGGCACTTGTGCATGCTGCGCGCCTCGAGCCCCAGCTCGCTGTAGGTCCGCCCGAGCACGGGGTCGAACTCCGACGCGCTGACGCGCAGCAGGTCACGCGACGGCGCCACCGCAGGCTGGCCTGGGGCGACGAACCCCTCCGTGCAGAACACCCGCTGGGCCTGCCAGGGACGCAGCCCGTCGCGAATCTGCTCGGGGTAGCGCGCCGGGTCGGCCGCGGCGCGGAAGGCCTCGATCGTCAGCCGCGTCGACGCCTGGTGGTGCTGGCCGCCGCCCTGGCCGCCGCAGAGGAAGCCGGCGATGACGTCGGGCCTGATTGCCCGGATGTGGCGCACGAAGTCGCCGAGAATCTCGTCGTGCCCCCACTTCTCGATGCTCTCCTCGAGACTGAAGGAGAAGCCGAAGTCGATGGCGCGGGTGAAGTACTGCTCGGCGCCGTCGAAGCGGTGGACCGCCAGCAGCTCCTCGGTGCGCAGCACGCCGAGGGCCTGGAAGATCTCCGGGCCGATCTCGTTCTGGCCGCCGTCGCCGCGCGTCGCCGTCACCAGCGTCGTCCGCATCCCGCGGCCGTGGCTCATCATCGCCAGCAGCGGATTGTCCTCGTCGTCCGGATGGGCGGTGGTCTGCATGAAGCTGCCGACCGACTTCAGCTGTCGCAGCGCCAGCCGCAGCGCGACGTCGCCGGACAGCTCGCCGACCGGCTTGACGCGCAGCTGCGCGGGAAGCGGGGCCGTCGACAGGACCAGGAGGAGGCAGAGGGTGACAATACGGGAGGGTCGCATAAGCAGTCCGGAGCCGGGGGGTGTAGCCGATACGGGCCCGGGCAACAGCCCGGACCCGCCTGCATGCTCGAGGCCCGCGGGCCTAGAAGGAGAACTTGACGCCAAGCTGCATCTGCCGCTGATCGTACCCGGCCGTGCCGGGGAACACCGCCGGGATCGACGCCGTCGGCGCCCCGAACGCGTCCGTCGCCACCACCCGGTTCACCCCCGAGACATTCTGGGTGTTGAGCAGGTTCTTGGCCTCGAAGAACAGCTCGCCGCGCCACGACGCGAGCACCGGAATGAAGCGCGAGTAGCGCAGATCCAGGTTCGCGACCCGGCCCAGTCGTCCGGCGTTGCGCTCGATCCCGACCGGGCGGTCGTTGAGCACACCGTCCTTGTTCAGATCGACGTTCGAGCGGATGTTGAACGGCAGGCCGCTGTTGGCCTGCAGGATGATGCCCAGCTGATTGTGGTTGAGGAGCATCGCGCCGAAACCGGTGCCGCCGACCTGCGGCGCGACCACCGCCGACACCGCCAGGGTGTGCGTCTGGTTGAACGGCGTCACCCCCTTGTCGCGATTGAGGTTGGTCGGATCCGAGACGCGATCGTCGCCGCTGGCGACGACGTAGGCGCCGGTGAGGGGGGCGTTGTCGGTGCCGCGCGCGAGGGTGTAGGCCACCTGGGTCATCCAGCCGTGCGTCATCCGCTTCGTCAGCGTCGCGGTCATCGCGTTGTAGCTGGCGTCGCCGATCGACTGGAACATGTTGATGCGATCGAAAGTGCCGTTGACCCGCGCCGGCGAGAAAATCGGCCGGCCGTCGGACAGCGTCGCGCCTGACGGCACCAGGTTGATGTCGATCAGCACGGGCAGGTCCCGACCGGTCGAGTTGACGTAGCCGACCGTGACCGCCAGATCGCTCGTCAGCGCCCGTTCCAGCTGCACGTTGC
Source organism: Acidobacteriota bacterium (assembly GCA_043735365.1). Classification (GTDB taxonomy): domain Bacteria; phylum Acidobacteriota; class Vicinamibacteria; order Vicinamibacterales; family 2-12-FULL-66-21; genus JALZOC01. The sequence continues at coordinate 3,603 of JAYTEJ010000611.1, read as the reverse complement.
TGAGCCACGCCGACTGGGTCTTGAAACCCTGGTCGACGACGTTGATGCTTTGTTTGGGCAGCACGAAGCCCGGAGGCGGCGTCGCCAGGCTGGCCGGGAATGCCGGTGCGCCGGCCGCGGTCGGCAGCACCGGGCCGATGTTGTAGCTCTTGGGATCGCCGTTGTTGAGGATGGCGTTGTCGTAGAAATCCAGCAGCGGCGGCTCGTACATCAGCCCGACCGAGGCCCGCAGCACGGTCCGCGCCGCCTGGTCGAGCGCCCAGGCCACGCCGGCCCGGGGTCCGAAATTGTTCTTGTCGATGGCGAACGACTGCGAGTACGGGTTCGCGGCCAGCGCGCGCGCCGCCGGCACGTCGAACAGGTCGTAGCGGACGCCGTAGAGCAGCTTGATCCGCGGCGCGATCTGCCAGTCGTCCTGCACGAAGCCGCCGTAGAAACCCGAGTCGTAGCTCGCGTTGACGTCCCCGAGCTGCTGCTGGAAATTGCTGTAGGCCCGCGGATTGGTGCCGCTCTTGGCCGCCAGGTAGTCGGCAATGGTCGCGAAGTTGTAAAGGAACAGGTCCCCGCGCACCCGCTGGTCGGCAATCCACTGGGCATCGATGCCGGTCTTGAGCGCGTGCTTGCCGACAATCCAGCTGACGTTGTCGATCACCTGGCTGATGCCCTGGTTGAAGTCGAAGCCGACCGAGTTGCCGTCACCAAGCCGGGCGCCGCCGAAGTTGGCCTTGCCGGAGACCGTGACCGCGGGACCGTCCACCGACATCCCCTGGGTGCGGAACTGGTGGCGCCGGGCGTACTGCACCCGCAGCTCGTTGAGCATGGACCGGCCGATGGTCGAGACGAGCTGCGCCGAGGTCGAATCCATGCGATCGGCGAAGTCGGTGGCGCGATCGGTCGTCGTCAGGCCGCCGCCGATGTTCGCCGGGGACAGGTTCTTGAAGCCGAAGTAGCGCACCGACAGCAGGCTGCCCGGAGCGATCTGATAGTCGGTCTTGCCGAAGCCGAAGTTCACCTTTTGATGCGCCGGGATGACGCCGCTTGACGGCAGGGAGATGCCGAGCGCCTGCGCATCGGCCGGGGCGACCGTAATCACCTGACCGCCGGTGATCAGGCTGCGATCGACATACTCGTAGGCGCCGAAGTAGTGCCACTTGTCCTTCCGGATCGGGCCGCCGAGGGTCGCGGTGACGTCGTTGGCCTCGGTGTCGGGCGTGCGCGCCTTCTGCGACAGGAAGAACGGCCGCGACGACATCGCGTTGCGCTTGAAGCGGAAGCTCGCCGAGCCGCGGACGCTGTTGGTGCCCGACTGGGTGATGGCGTTGTAGACCATCCCGGTGGTCTGGCCGAACTCGGGAGCGAAGCCGTTGGTGATGACCTTGACTTCGCGCACCAGCGCTTCCGAAATCGGCAGCATGCGGAGACCGGCGCGGTCCTTCTCGGTGTTGGTGTTGCCGTCGATCTGGTAGTTGGTGTGCATCTGCGTGCCGTTGGCGTTGATGCGCGGCACGCCGAATTCGTTGTTCTCGTAGCCGGCGACGTTCGCCTGCAGGAATGCGAAATTGTAGGGATTGCGCGAGACCAGCGGCAGGTTGCGGATCTCGGTTTCGCCGATGGTCCGGCCGAGATCGATCTTCCCGGGCTCCGAGATGGGTGCCTCGCGGGTGACGGTCACGGTCTCGGTCAGGTTGCCGACGCTCAGCGTCACGTTGATGACCGCCGACTGGCCGGCCGAGAGCGTCAGGCCCTGCTGCTCGAACTTCTTGAAGCCCTGGAGCTCGGCCGAGACGCGGTAGCGGCCCAGCGGCAGCAGCGGCGCCCGGTAGACGCCGCTGTCGTTGGTCACAGCGACGCGCGTATCGCCGGTGTCGAGGTTGGCGACCGTGACACTGACGCCCGGAAGCGCCCCGCCGGACTCGTCGCTGACGGTCCCCTCGATAGTGCCGTTGACGGACTGGGACTGCGCAGACGAGAGCGCAGCCGCCGAAAGCACGAGCGCACACGCAAAAACGATGCGAAGAACGCGAACCATTCCAGCCTTCCTCCCGGGGCGTCGCACCGAGGCGCCCGACACTTCTTCTCTCTATAGATGCCACCGCAGTATACAATGGCGACACCACACTCGAGCTTAGACGCCTGAAGGGCGCGGATCGATCCGCATCCTCCGGCCGGCTTCGGCCGATACGTTCCATTGAGCGGCCAGACGGCCGGCGCGGAGCCGATCTTGACCACTGCGCGTGTCGAACCCGGAAAAACAGGCGGCAGACCGGGCGCCGGCCACCGTCGTCCGGCGGCCCGCCGGCGCTGGAAGCGCTACGCGGCGCTCTGCGTGGCGCTGCCGCTGCTCGCCGGAGGGGCCGCCACTGTTTACTTCTACCGCAGCTTTTCGCGGCAGATCGACGCCCGCCTCAGCGGCGAGACCGAGCGCGCCGATCCGCGGATCTTCGCGCGCGCCTTCGAACTGCGGCGCGCCCAGGCCTTCACTCCGACGCAGATTGTCGAGCGCCTGAACGACCTGGGCTATTCCAACCGCCCCCACACCGAGCAGCCCGGCGAGTTCACCATCGGTCGCGACGCGGTCGTGCTGATGCCGCGCGATGGCGATCGCAAGGGACAACTTGTCCGCGTCGTCTTTGCCGCCCGCCGCGGCAAGGGGGGCGAGCCCGCAAGCATCGACCGGATCGAGCTGCCGGGGACGCGGAAAACAGCGGACCGCGTCATGCTCGCCCCGCCGCTCATCACCGCCCTCGTCACCGACGGGCGCGAGAAGCGCCGCGACGTGCCGCTCGCGGCGATCCCGCCGCGAATGGTCCAGGCGGTGCTGGCCATCGAGGACCGCCGCTTCTACGAGCATCCGGGCATCGATCCGATTGGCCTGACCAGCGCCGTGCTCGGCAACATGTTCGGGAGCAGGAAGTACCTGCGCGGCGGCAGCACCATCACCCAGCAGCTGGTCAAGAACACCTTTCTGACGCCCGAGAAGACGCTCAAGCGCAAGGTCTCGGAGTGGTTCATGTCGGTGGCCCTCACCCGCCGCCTCACCAAGGACCAGGTGCTGACGCTCTATCTGAATGACGTCGCGCTCGGCCAGCGCGGCTCGTTCGCCATCCACGGCGTTCCCGAAGCGGCGCGGCTGTTCTTCTCGAAGGACGTCGCCAACGTCACGCTGAGCGAGGCCGCGACCATCGCCGGCGTGATCCAGTCGCCGTCGCGGCTCTCCCCGTTCAACAATCCCGATCGCGCCAAAGAGCGGCGCAACGTCGTCCTGCAGGCGATGGCGGATGCCGGCTACATCCCCGCCGACGCGGCGATGCGGGCCGCGCGAGAGCCGCTCCAGCTCGCGCCCCGCGCGCTCGACGCCGAAGCCCCGTACTTCGTGGACTACATCAGCCAGGAGCTGCAGGACCGCTACAAGGACTCGGCGGTCGGCGCGGTCGACGTCTACACGACGCTCGATCTCCACATGCAGCGGATCGCGCAGGACGCCGTCCGGGACGGCCTGGCCAGGGTGGACGAGCTGCTGGCGAAGCGCAAACGGCAGCGCGCGCAGGCGGCGCTCATCGCCATCGATCCGCGCAACGGCGAAGTGCTGGCGCTCATCGGCGG
>JAYTEJ010000610.1:0-7778 GCA_043735365.1 Acidobacteriota bacterium | reverse complement strand
CGCGACCGGGGCGCCGGCCCACCTGCGCGGCGTGCACGCGCGCCGTGGCCGCCCGCCGCTGGCCGCCGGCGAGGACGCCGTCTACGCCCACGCCGGACTCCCCTGCATTCCGCCGGAGCTGCGGGAAGGCGCCGGCGAGGTCGAGGCGGCGGCGGCCGGGCGGCTGCCGGCGCTCGTGCAGCGTCTGGACATCCGTGGCGACCTGCACATGCACACCACCAGCAGCGACGGCGCCGATACGCTCGCCGCGATGGTGGCGGAGTGCGCGGCGCTCGGCTATGAGTACATCGCCATCACCGACCACTCGGAGCGGGCCGCGGCCGGGCGAACGCTGACGCGCTCGGCTCTCACCCGTCAGCGGGAGGAGATCGAAGCGCTCCGGGATCGCTACCCGCTGATGCGCATTCTGCACGGCATCGAGGTCGACATCATGCCGGACGGACGGCTGGATTTCGAGGACGCCGTGCTGGAGCCGCTCGACCTGGTGCTCGCCTCGCTGCACGACCCGGCCCATCAGGATGCGCGCACGCTCACCCGGCGCTGCCTCAAGGCCATCCGGCATCCGCTCGTCAACGTCATCACCCATCCGGCCAACCGCCTGGTCGGCCGCCGGCCCGGCTACGCGCTCGATTTCGACGCGGTCTTCGCCGCCGCCGCGGAGACCGGGACGGCGCTCGAGGTCGACGGCGCGCCGTCGCATCTCGACCTCGACGGCGCCCTGGCGCGCCGCGCCATCGCCGCCGGCGCGACGCTGACGATCGACAGCGACTGCCACCGCGCGCGGGCGCTGCAGGGGCAGATGACGCTCGGCATCGGCACCGCCCGGCGCGGCTGGGTGGAGCCCCGCCATGTCCTGAACGCCCGGCCGGTCGCCGACGTGCTGGCGTTCGTCGCCGCCAAGCGGCGTCACTGAGCCGGTCGCCCGATGGCTGCGTGCTAAGATGGAACGACCGTCAAGTGACTGACGCTACATGAGCTTTACACCCCTTCTGGCGGTTGCGCTGCTGCTGTTCCCGCTCCCCGTGGCGCCCCCCCAGGCGGCGCCGCCTCCCCGTCCGCCCGCCCAGGAGATTGCCACGGCGCTGCAGCGGCGCTACGACAGCGTTCGCGACTTCACGGCCGACTTCGTGCACGAGTCCGAGGGCGGCCTGCTCCGCAAGAAGCAGTCCGAGAGCGGCGTGCTTCAGGTCAAGAAGCCCGGCCGCATGCGCTGGGACTACAAGAAGCCGGAACCCAAGGTCTTCGTCTCGGACGGCCGCCGCATCTACCTCTCCGTGCCGGCAGACAACCAGGTGGTCATCAGCCCTGTCCCCAGCGAGGACCAGGCGACGACCGCGGTCCTGTTCCTGGTCGGCAAGGGCAACCTGGCCCGCGACTTCACGGTCAGCTACGTCGATGGCGGGAGCGCCGATACCTATACGCTGCGGCTGCAGCCGCGCCTGCCGGAGCGCGACTACGACTGGCTGCAGGTCGTGGTCGATCGCCGCAGCCTGCAGATTCGCTCGTTGAGCGCGGCCGACAGCCAGGGCGGCCGCTCGACCTTCCGGTTCTCGAACATCCAGGAGAACGTCGGCCTGCCGGACACAGCCTTCGAGTTCAAGATTCCGCGCGGAGCGGACGTCACCAACCATGCCGACGCCGCGCGCTAACCGCGGTATGGTGCTCGCCGCCGCCTTGCTGGCGGGCGCCTGCGCCACGAGCTCCGCCTACCGGGCCGGCCAACGCGCCGAGAACGCCCAGGACTACGACCGCGCCGTCGTCGAATACACCAAGAGCGTCCGCGCCCGGCCGGACGACCGGACGGCGCAGCTGGCGCTCGACCGCGCCCGGCTTCGGGCCTCGCAGGCGCACTACTTCCAGGGGCGCCGGCTGCAGGCCGCGGAGCGGTTCGAAGAGGCGCTCGGCGAGTTCCAGCTCGCCTCCGAGCTCAATCCCGCCGCCGCCGACGTGGAGACCGCGCTCCGTGAAACCCGCCAGAAGCTGCGGACGCGGCTGGCGGTCTCGCGCGAGGGCAAGACCGAGCTCCAGGCGCTGATCGAACGCTCTCGCGATCTGGCGCCGGCGGGGCTCGAGCTTCCGGAAGGGATCAAGCTTCCCGACTCGCTGGTCTTCAGCAACGCCGGCAGCGGCATGGTGTTCCGCGCCCTCGGCCGCCTCACCGACATCAACGTCGTGTTCGATCCCGGCTTCCGTGATGCGCCCATCACCGTCGATCTCCGGAACATCTCGCTGCAGGATGCGCTGGCGTCGGTCACGGCGAGCACGCACACGTTCTACCGGGTCACCGCCGCGCGCACCATCACCATCGTCCCCGACACCCCCGCCAAGCGCCGAGAGTACGAAGAGGCGGTGGTGCGCACCTTCTACCTGAGCAACGCGGACATCAAGGAAGTCATCGATCTGCTCCGCGTGGTCGTGGACGTGCGCCAGATCTCGCCAATCACGGCCACCAACGCGATCGCCATCAAGGACACGCCGGAACATATCGCGGCGGCGGCGCGGCTGATCGCGGCGGTCGACAAGGCGCGGCCTGAGGTAGTCATTGAAGTCGAGCTGCTCGAGGTCAGCCGCAGCCGGCTGCGTGAGTACGGCCTGCAGATCGCCAGCCCGGGGTCGGACGGCATCAGCGGGTCCGCCGACGTCAACCGCAGCAACTTCACGCTGCAGACGCTGCGCAACCTGACCCAGGCCGACGTGTTTCTGTCGGGCCTGCCGGCGATGTATTACCGGCTGCTCAAGAACGACGCCAATACGCGCACGCTGGCCAACCCGCAGCTGCGGACCTCGGAGGGGCTGACCGCGCAGGCGCGTTTTGGCGATCGCATTCCCATCCCCGTCACCACGTTCGCGCCGTTCGCGACCGGCGGCATCAACCAGCAGCCAATCACGTCGTTCGACTACCAGAACGTCGGCGTCAACATCGACATCACCCCGCGGACGCATCACGACGACGAGGTCACGCTGGCGCTGAAGATCTCGCTGAGCAGCATCTCGGGGACCGGCTTCGGCGGGCTGCCGACGATCGGCAATCGCGAGATCACGACGACGATCCGTCTGAAGGATGGCGAGACGAACATGCTGGCGGGGCTGATTCGCGACGACGAACGTACGGTGATGGCGGGGATGCCAGGCCTGAGCGACCTGCCGCTCATCGGCCGCCTGTTCGGCAACCACCGCAAGGAGTCGCAGCAGACCGACATCATCCTGACGCTGACACCGCACATCGTCCGGGTCCTGGACCTGAGCGAGGAGGATCTGCGTCCGTTCCGTCTGGGGCGCGACGCCAGCGGCGCCGTCGCCGATCTTCCGGCGAACTTCCAGACGCCGCCGCGCGACCGCGGCGACGATGGCCCGGCGCTGACCTTCCCAGGCCCGCCGCATCCCGGCGCCACGCCGCCGCCCGCGGCCGCGCCGTCGTTTCCACAGCCGCTCGAGACGGCCCCGCCAGCGCCGCCGCCCGCGAAGAAGCCTCAGTAAAGGGCATCGCCGGCGATCGGGTGGTGTGTTCCCACTCGCGCCGCAGAGCTCAACGCCTCAGCTCAAGGATGCGCGTCACCCTCGCGGGACACCGAAGCGCCCAGCGACTGCAGCCGCTCGACGAGGGATGCGTAGCCGCGCTCGACGGTTTCCAGGGGGCTGACGGTGCTTTCTCCGTCCGCCGCCAGTGCCGCGGCGATGAGCGCCATGCCGGAGCGCAGGTCGCGGCTGTCGAGGTCGCGGCCGCGCAGCTTCGCCGGACCGCTGACGATGATGCGGTGCGGATCGCAGAGGAACAGGTCCGCGCGCATCGCGCTCAGCTGCTCGAGCGCAAAGAGCCGCAGCTCGTAGAGCCAGTCGTGGACCAGGGTCCGGCCGTCGGCCTGCGTCGCCAGGACCGTGACCAGGCTGACCATGTCGCTCGGGAAGCCCGGCCAGAGTCCGGTGGTGATCCGTCCCGCCGAGGTCAGTATCGACGGCTCGACAATCAGCCGATCGTCCGCATACGCGCAACGCAGCCCCATCTTGCGCAGCGGCGCCGCGACCACTTCGAGGTCGGCGGTCCGCGCACCGGTGACTTCGATCTCTCCGCCGGTGATTGCCGCCGTCACCCCCCAGCTCCCCGCCTCGATGTAGTCGCCATCGAGCCGATGGGTGGCGCCGGCCAGCCGCGCCGGCGCTTCGACCCGAATGGTCGATGTCCCCTCACCCTCGATGGACACGCCCATGGCGCGGAGAAAACGACAGAGCTCGACGACGTGCGGCTCCATGGCGGCGTGACGGATCTCCGTCCGTCCGCGGGCCGCGGCCGCGGCCAGCAGCGCCGTCTCCGTCCCGGTGACGGAGGCTTCGTCCAGGTAGAACGATGCCCCCTTGAGACCGTCAGGCGCCTCGAGCGAGTATCCGGCTTCCTCGCGCGGCACAGCGCCCATGGCGGCCAGGGCCTGGAGATGGGTCGTGATCGTCCGCCGGGTCGGAAAGTCTCCGCCCGGCTGGGCGAGACGCGCCGAGCCCCGGCGGGCGAGCAGCGGCCCGAGCAGCAACACCGATCCGCGCAGCCGTCCCACCAGCTGCGGATCCGGCGTGTCGGTGCTGACGTGTGCGCACGTCACCCGCAGCGTCGAGCTGCCGAGGCCCTCGATGGACGCGCCCATGCGCGTCATCAGCTCCGCTAGCACTCCGACGTCGCGGATCCTCGGCACGTTGGTGAGCACACATTCCTGATCGGTCAACAGGCAGGCCGCCAGCAGCGGCAGCGCCGAGTTCTTGTTGCCCTCGACCGTAATCCGCCCGGACAGCCGGCGCCCGCCTTCAATTCTCAGCTTTGCCATCAGCGACCATTCCGCATGTCGAGCTCCGGAAATCCGAGGTAGACCACCTCTTCACGCAGCGTCACGCCGAACTTTGCGTGCACGTCCGCCTTGCACCGCTCAATCAGCGCGCGAATCTGGCGCGCCGTCGCTCCGCCCTGGTTGACGATGAAGTTGGCGTGGGCCGGGGAGACGACCGCCGCTCCTTCCCTGGCCCCCTTCAGCCCCGCTCGATCGACGAGCGCGCCGGCGGAGGGAGGGATGCCGCCGGGAAGCCTGTCGCCGGGCCCCGGGTTGCGGAACACGCATCCGGCACTCGGCGACTCGAGCGGCTGCGTGCGCTTGCGAAACGCCAGCGAGTCACGCGCGATCGCCCGAAGCGCGCCGGGCTCCCCCTCCGAGACTTCGAGGTCCGCCGAGACCACGACTTCCCGCGTCCGGTGCAGACGGCTGAAATCGTAGCCGAACTCCATCTCGGCGGCATCGACGTCCAGGACCCGGCCGTCACTGGACACCACCCGCACCCGACGGACCAGCTCGCTCATCAGCCGTCCGCGAAAATGGGCGTTGCCGAAGACGGCGCCGCCGAGCGTGCCCGGCGTACCGGCCCAGGCCTCGATGCCGGCGATGCCGCGGCTCACGGTCCACCGGACCAGGCCGTTGATCGTCAGGCCGGCGTCGACGCGGATGCGCGAGCTGCCGAGGGCCTCGGCATCGCCGCCGTGAATACGAATCACCAGCCCGCTGATGCCTTCGTCGGCCACCAGCACGTTCGATCCTCCGCCAATCGCGGTCACCGCGAGGCCGGCCCCGGCCGCGAGCTCGATCGCCCGGCGTACGTCCTCGGCCGATTGCAGTTGTATCAGCCACTCCGCCGGCCCGCCCACCTTGAACGTCGTCAGCGCTCCCAGCGGCACCGCGCGCCGCACCCGGTCCGGACCGAAGGCCTCACGGCAGCGCTGCTCGAATCGACTCAGCACCCGTCCCCCGCGAGCGCGGCTTCCTGCATCCGCAGCGCCTCCCGCGCCTCGGCGCGCGTGCAGGCGGCACACTCGATCCACTCGCCCGGCGCGAGCTGGCCCGCGAACGGCAGATCCGCGGTGATCACGGTGGCGATTCGCGGGTAGCCTCCGGTCGTCGGCCGATCGGCCATCAGCAGAATTGGCTGCCCCGACGGCGTGACCTGGATCGTGCCCATCGGCGTCGGCGACGACAGCATGTCGGCGCGGCGCGGCGCCGGCAGCGGCTCGCCATCCAGCCGATAGCCCATGCGATCGGACTGCGGCGACACCACGAATCGCGCCTCCAGCAGCCGCCGCATGGCCTCGTCGTTGAACCGCGACTCGTCCGGCCCCATCATCACCCTCAACCGGGCGCCGCCCTGCGGCAGCACCAGCGGACGCCCGGCAGGCAGGGCCACCCGCGGCCGGTCGGCAACCGCCAGCGCGTCCCCCGGCTTCACCGCCCGCCCGCCGAACGGTCCCATGCGCCCGACCACGCAGGTGGCGCGGCTGCCGAACGTCGCCGGCACGTCGAAACCGCCGCGGACCGCCAGCGTCGTGCGGGCACCGGCCCGCCGCACGCCCAGCCGCAGCGTGGCTCCATCAGGCACCTCGAACCCCGCCGGCGCCTCGATCTCGCGCCCCTCCACTTCGACGGCGAAGTCGGCGCCGGCGATGGCGCATCTCACCGCGCCAAACGCGCGCAGGAGCGGACCGGTCAGCGTGATCTCGAGCGCGGCGGCCCCCTCCTCGTTGCCCGCCCGCCGATTGGCCAGTCGGTGCGAGTAGGCATCCATCGGCCCGGCCACCTGCACGCCGCTCGACTGCCAGCCCCAGCGGCCGAGGTCCTGCACCGTCGTCAGGGCGCCGCGACGCACGACCTCGAAGTGCGCCATGTCAGCCACCCTCGACCTGGTGAAAGCGGACCGCGTCGCCGACCTCGAACATCGACGGCCTGGATCGCAAGGGATCCCAGGGACGGACATCGGTCCGCCCGATCAGGTGCCAGCCCCCGGGTGTGGCGATTGGATAGATTCCGGTCTGGCCGGCCGCAATCGCGACGCTGCCGGCGGGGACGCGCGGGCGCGGCGTCTCTCGCCGCGGAAAGGCAATCCGCGCGTCGACACTCGCCATGTAGGCAAACCCGGCGACGAACCCCAGCGCGTGGACGCGGTAGACGACGCCGGCATGGAGGGCAATCACCTCGGACTCCGGCAGGCCCGCGCGGCCGGCAATCCCGGCGAGATCCGGACCGTCTGCACCGCCGTACCGCACCGGCACGTCGACAACGCGTGGCGCAGCCGCCATGGCCGGCGGCGGCGGATCGTCGCCGAGCGCGCGAAGTTCGTCCTCGAGCCGACGCACGTCGCAGGCGACCGGGTCGAAGTAGATCGCCAGCCCGCCGTAGGCGACAACCACGTCCCTCAGGCCCGGCCAGCGCGCCTCGAGGCGCTGCTTCAGGGCGAGCGCGCGCCGGTTGGCCTCCGGATCGATGTCTCCGGAGAGCTCGACAATCAGCGCACCGTCGCCCGCGGCTGCGATCCGCACGGAATCACCAGTCCCCTGGAACCGTGATGATGTGCCTAAATTCCGGAGCGCGGCGCCCGGCTGGCAAGGCGCGAAGAGCGAGCATATTGGGCATATGGGAGCGATGAGCAACGCTGCCAGCCGGGATGCCCCGCCCGAGAGTTAGGTGAGTTGTCACCATTCCAGGGGACTCTAGCGCGGCGGCCGCGCCTCGAGCGCCGCCAGCAGTTTGTGGTGGATGTTGTCGAAGCCGCCGTTGGACATGACGATCACCAGGTCGCGCGGCTGCGCTTCTTCCGCAATCGTCCTGACGATGTCCGGGATCTCCGGGATGTAGCGGGCGTCGACGCGGGCCCGCCGCAGGTCATCGACCAGCGCCTGCGGCGAGAGCCGCTCGTCTTCGTGAAGGCTCGAGCGGAACACCGCCGGCAGGATGACACAATCGGCTCTGGCGAGCGCGCTC
>JAYTEJ010000609.1:0-1599 GCA_043735365.1 Acidobacteriota bacterium | reverse complement strand
CTCTGGGTGGTCGATTTTCCGATGTTCGACTGGGTCGAGGAGGAGGGGCGCTTCGAGTTCATGCACCACCCCTTCACCGCGCCGCTCGAGAGCGATCGCCACCTGCTCGAGACCGACCAGGGGCGGGCCCGCGCCCGGGCCTACGATCTCGTGCTCAACGGCAGCGAGATCGGCGGCGGCAGCATCCGGATTCACGACCAGGCGCTGCAGCGGCTGGTGTTCAAGCTGCTGGGCATTTCCGACGACGAAGCGCGGCTGCGCTTCGGCTTTTTCGTCGATGCGCTGGAGTACGGCACCCCGCCCCACGGCGGCATCGCGCTCGGGCTCGACCGGATTGTCGCCATCCTGTGCGGCGAGCCGTCGATCCGCGACGTCATCGCCTTCCCCAAGACCGCGCAGGCGGTGGATCTGATGGCCGGAGCGCCGTCGACGGTCAGCGATCGGCAGCTGCGCGAGCTCAAGCTCAAATAGCCGCCGCCGGCCGGGGTTCTTCGGGCGACTGGTGCTAGAATCAGCAGCGTATCCGCGGTTTGCAAAGGAGCTCCCCATCCCGCCTGCCACTGTCATGCGCAAGGTCCCGGTTCCCGACGAGGGGGCCGAGTCGCTCTTCGGCACCTACGACGAAAACCTGAAGCAGCTCGAGGCGCAGTTCGCGGTGCGGATCCGCACCAACGGGCGCGAGCTGATTGTCGAGGGGGAGGCTGGCGACGTCGCCCGGACCGAGCGGGTGCTGGAGCAGCTCTCCGGGCTCATCCGCAGCGGCTACAAGCTGGCCAAGGGAGACGTCAAGACCGCCTCCCAGCTGGTCGCCCAGGACGAGCACGTCGCCCTGGCGGACTACTTCCTGCGCGGCGCGGCGCGGACCTCCGGCCGCAAGCAGGTGATGCCCAAGAGCGTCAACCAGCGCCGCTACCTCGACGCCATCGAGCAGCACGACATCGTCTTCGGCATCGGTCCCGCCGGTACCGGCAAGACCTACCTGGCCATGGCCCAGGCGGTCGCCTACCTGCTGGCCAAGAAAGTCAGCCGGATCATTCTCGCGCGCCCGGCGGTCGAGGCCGGCGAGAAGCTCGGGTTCCTGCCCGGCGATCTCCAGGAGAAGGTCAACCCCTACCTCCGGCCCCTCTACGACGCCCTCTACGACATGATGGAGATCGAGCGCGCCGACCGGCTGCTCGAGCGCGGCACCATCGAGGTCGCGCCGATCGCGTTCATGCGCGGCCGCACGCTCAACGATGCCTTCGTCATTCTCGACGAGGCACAGAACACCACCTCGGAACAGATGAAGATGTTCCTGACCCGGCTCGGGTTCGGGTCGAAGGCGGTGATCACCGGCGACATCACCCAGATTGACCTGCCGACGGCGCGGGCCTCCGGCCTCGTCGAGGCCATGAAGATCGTCGGCAACGTCGAAGGCATTTCCTTCGTGCGCTTCGATGACACGGACGTCGTCCGCCATCCTCTCGTCCAGCAGATCGTCAAGGCCTACGAAGCCTACGGTGGGGCCCGGCAGTAATCGCCGGCCCCGGCGACAGGGGGGCAGGCTGGCGGTCTCGGTCTCGGACGGTCGCGGCCGCGCCGTCGCGGACGGCGGTCTCG
>JAYTEJ010000608.1:0-1713 GCA_043735365.1 Acidobacteriota bacterium | reverse complement strand
CGGCGGCATGGCCGAGGTGTTGCTAGCGTCAGAGCGGAGGGGCGATGGCACGCAAGCAGCGGAACGGATTCAGCAGCCGCCTGGAGCACCTGGCGACTGGGGTGACGCAGTGGACCGGCACCACCAGCGCCTTCGCGCTGGCCTTTCTGGCGATCGCGGTGTGGCTGGTGAGCGGCCCGGTGTTTCATTACTCGGACACCTGGCAGCTGGTCATCAACACCAGCACCACCATCATCACGTTCCTGATGGTGTTCCTGATCCAGCGATCGCAGAACAACGACTCGCTGGCGCTGCACCTGAAGCTGAACGAACTGGTCGCGGCGATGCAGGGCGCCAGCAACCGTCTGATCGACGTCGAGTCCCTGTCGGAAGCGGAGCTGACCGTGCTCCGCCGTCATTACCACAAGCTCGTCGAGATGGCGGGGCACGACGCCACCCTGACCGCGTCCCATTCCGTCGAAGAAGCCGAAGCCCGCCACCGGCGCAAGCTGTCCCCCAAAGACAAGTGAGTCGTCTGGGCCCTGCACCTTGGCACTCCGGCATTCTGGCACCATGTTTTACTTTCGCTTCACCCACTCCGCCACCTCGTCCATGACGCGGCCGAGCACGTGCTCCTGTTTCGCGGCGCCCCCCGGCACCTTGAAGGAATGGTCGCCTCCCTCGATGCGCTCGAGCCGGGCGTTCGGCAGCTGTCGGACGAGCGCCTGCATCTCGTCCCCTGACCCGAAGGCATCCCGGCTGCCCTGGACGAAGAGGATGGGCTCGGCGATCGCCGGCAGGTGGGCGTCGCGCCGCTGCTCGGGACGGCCGGGCGGGTGGAGCGGGTAGCCGAGGCAGACCAGCCCTGCGAGCGCGCCGGCCTCTCCCTGGGCAGCGACCTGCGAGGCGATGCGCCCGCCCATGGACTTGCCGCCGAGATGGAGCGGCAGCCCCGGGAAGACGCGCCGGGCCTCGTCCAGGGCCTCGCGCCACGCCGCCTCGAGCACCGGCGCACGATCCGGCATGCGGCGGCCCGACGCCATGTAGGGGAAATCGAACGTCGCCACCGCGATCCCCCGCGCCGCCAGCCCCTGCGCCATCGCCACCATGAAGCGGCTCGACTGGCCGGCGCCGGCCCCGTGCGCCAGCACCAGCGCCGCGGCCGGGCCCGCCGCGGGATAGGCCGTCAGGTCCATGCCGTCAGTATACGGGGACGGCCGCCAGGCGTTTGCAATCCAGCATCACTACATATAGATTAGTGGATATGCCGATCACCCCGGCGCTCTTCCGCCTGCTGGGAGACGACGTCCGGCTGCGGCTGCTGAGGGTCCTGGCCGAGGAGCGGTTGAACGTCACCGAGCTGACCGGCATCCTCGGCATCGCCCAGTCGGGGGCGTCCCGTCACCTCGGCCTGCTCAAGGACGCGGCGCTGATTGTCGAGGAGCGCGAGGCGGGCTTCACCTACTACCGCGTGCCCGAGGCGCTGCGCCTGGGGCAGAACGGCTTCGGGCCGCTGTGGCCGCTGCTCGAGGCGCACTTCGCGTCGCTGGCGGTGACCGCGGCCGGGCGCGCCGATGCCGCCCGTCTCGAAGAAGTGCGGCGCCTCCGCAAGGAGAGCTTCGACGCCCACGGCGGCCCCGACACCAACGAGCGCCAGCTCGTCCCGGGACGCAGCTGGGCGGCCTGGGCGCGCGCGCTCGGCCATCTGCTGCCGCCGCTGCACGTTGCCGACCT
>JAYTEJ010000607.1:0-2374 GCA_043735365.1 Acidobacteriota bacterium | reverse complement strand
GGAGACCGCGGGGCGCGTGCCGGTGATCGCGGGGACCGGATTCAACGCCGCGCTGGGCGCCGATCTCGCGCGCGAGGCGGCCTCGTCCGGTGCCGACGGCATTCTCGTGTTTCCGCCGTATTACCCGTCGCCGGAAGACGAGGGCGTGGCGGCCTATTACCGGGCGATTGCCGCGGCGACGCCGCTCGGCATGCTGATTTACAGCCGCGACTGGTTCCATCCCGGCGCGGCGCTGGTCGAGCGGCTCGCGGAGATCCCGACGCTCGTCGCCTGGAAGGACGGACAGGGAGACACCAGGCGGCTGCAGATCATCCGCCAGCGGGTGGGCGACCGTCTGCACTGGATCGGCGGCGCCGGCGACGACCTGGTGCCGGCCTATTATGCGATCGGGATCAGGACGTTCACGTCGAGCGTCGCCAATGTCTCGCCGGCGATCTCGCTGCAGTTGCACACCGCGGGCGCGGCAGGGGATGCCGCCACGCTCGACCGGCTGATGCGCGACTACGTGGTACCGCTCTACGCCCTGCGGGCGCGGCGCAAGGGGCATGAAGTCACCGTCATGAAGGAGCTGATGAACATGGTGGGACTCACGGGCGGCAGCGTCCGGCCGCCGCTGGTGCCGCTGACCGCCGCCGAACTGGCCGAGGTCCGGGCGCTGCTGCCGGCGTGGCAGGAGACGGCGTCGTGACCGCGCCGATGGATCGCCGCGGCTTCCTCCGCGCCGCCACCGCCACCGCTGCGGCGGGGTCGCTCCAGGTGCCTGCCGCTGCCGCGCGGCCGCTGCCGCGGCGCGTCGCCGCGCCTCCCGCGCCGCGCATGAAGGTCGGCACCCAGCACGACTCGTCGGACGAGGTGCTGGCGGTGCTGGCGTCGCTGGGAGTGACGCACATCTGCAGCCGCCTGCCTTCGGCACGGCTCGACCAGGCATGGTCGGCGGACGGTCTCAAGCGCCTGCGCGAGCGGGTCGAGTCGTTCGGCGTCACCCTCGACATGGTGCCCCTGCCGATGAGCTCGAACGCGCTGGCGCGCGCCGAGAACCCGAACATCCTGCTCGGCAAGGATCCGGATCGCGACCGCGAGATCGACGACATCTGCCAGATGATCCGCAACGCCGCGGCCGCCGGTATCCCGTCGCTCAAGTACAACCTGACGCTGCTCGGCGTGATCCGCAGCGCGCGGACGCCCGGGCGCGGCACCTCGACCTACAGCACCTTCGTCTACGACAAGGCGGCTCAGGAGCCGGCGTTGACCGAGGCCGGCCGGGTCGATGCCGACGTCTACTGGGAGCGCATCACCTACTTCCTCGAGCGGGTCATCCCGGTGGCCGCCGAATACAAGGTCCGGATGGCGTGCCATCCGCAGGACCCCGGCATGCCGCCGGGGAAGGGCTACCGCGGCGTCGACACCGTGCTCGGCCGCGTCGAGGGGCTGAAGCGGTTCGTCGGCATCGCCGAGAGCCCCTGGCACGGCCTCAACTTCTGTCAGGGCACGGTCTCGGAGATGCTCGAGACGCCGGGCGCGCAGATCTTCGACGTCATCCGCTACTTCGGCTCGCGCGGGAAGATCTTCAACGTTCACTTCCGCAATATCCGCGGCAGGTTCCTGGACTTTCAGGAAACCTTCATCGACAACGGCGACATCGACATGCTCGCCGCGATGCGGGTCTATCGCGAGGTCGGCTACGACGGCATGATGATGCCCGACCACGTGCCGGCGATTCCGGGGGACGCGGGAGGGGCGCAGGCCTTCGCCCATGCCTTCGGCTACATCCAGGCGCTGATTGCCGCCGTGGCGGCGGAAGCCTGATGGCCGCCCCGCAGGTGCACGCCGTCCGCGTGACCGTCTCGGACCGGCCCGGCATGCTCTCGGCGCTGACCCGGGTGTTCGCGGATCACGACGCCAACATCACCTACGTCGACATGCACAGCCACGGGCAGGAGTCGGACATCTACTTCGAGTTCACCCTCTCGGGCGCCGACGCCGGCCCGGTGGCGCAGCATCTCCGCGAGGTCGACGGCGTCCTCAGCCTCGAGGAAACGCCCTCGCTCAACCGCATCTACGGCAAGCGCATCGTCGTCATGGGGGGCGGCGCGCAGGTCGGGCAGGTGGCGCTCGGCGCCATCGCCGAGGCCGACCGTCACAACATCCGCGGCGAGCGGATCTCCGTCGATACCATTCCGCTGGTGGGGGAGATGGAGCTGGCGGCCGCGGTGCGGGCGGTCGTCCGCCTGCCGCGGGTGCGGCTGCTGGTGCTGGCCGGCTCGCTGATGGGCGGCGAGATTACCCGCGCGGTGGAAGACGTCCGCCGCAACGGCTTGTACGTAATCTCCCTGAATATGGCCGGCAGCGTCCCGGATGCCGCGGATCTGGTGGT
>JAYTEJ010000606.1:0-2280 GCA_043735365.1 Acidobacteriota bacterium | reverse complement strand
GGCCCACTGGTCCGCGTCCACCAGCACGTTCTCGGGCTTCAGGCGGCCGTGGGTCGCGCCGCGGCGGTGCAGGTAGTCGAGGGCGGCGGCGATCTGGGTGACGATCCGCATGCAGGTGCGGTAGTCGAGCTTCCCGGTCCGCAGGATCTCGCGCAGCGGGCGGGCGCGGCGGTGCTCCATCGAATACCAGAGGAGGCTGTCGGTTTCGCCGTGGCGGAGCACCGGCACCAGGTGCGGGTGGTCGAGGGCCGTCACGGCGGCGATCGCGTCGCGGAAGCGCTGATCGGTGTCGGGCCGGCCGGCGCGCCGCGGCAGGACTTTCAGGACGATATGGCGGTTGGCGTCGGCCTCGTGGGCGAGGTAGACGGCCGAGTGGTCGCCCTGGCCGAGCAACACGTCGATGCGGAACTGGTGGGCGAGCTGCGCCCGCGCGAGGTCGTCGGTCGCGTCGGGGTGCGGCGCCTCCACGGCGACCGAGCCGTTCGGCACGTACCCGCACAGCTCGCAGGCCCCGGTGGTGTCCGAGATTTCGGCGACGGAGCAGCGGGGGCAGGTCATGGCGTGATGTCGAATGGGTTGCTGGGCACGTCGGACAATCCAGTCGCGCTCACCTTGAGGACAAAGCCGCTGCCGACCTGATCGATGCTGAGTCCGGTGAAGGTAGCGATGCCCGCTGCCGCGGTCACCGTGGTGGTCCCGCTCAGGGTCGAACCGCCGGCGGCATCGAACTGGAAGGCGATGGCCACCTGACCGCCGAAGCCGGTCGCCACGTTGCCGTACTGGTCGAGCGCCGTGACGACGATGTTCGCCATCGTCGCGTTGACCTGCGCGTTGGCCGGCTGGGCGCTGAACACCAGCGAGGCGGCGACGTCCGGGGTGCCGGTGGCATGGAAGTCGACGGAATTCCCGCTCACGGACGCACTGACCACGTTCGGGCCAGCCGTCGTGCCCAGGGTCCATCCCACGGTCGCGGCGCCGCCGCCGGACGTCGCCACCGTTGCTGACGTGACGCTGCCACCACCGCCTGTCACTGTGAAGGCGACGTTGACGCCATTGAACCTGTTGTCGTGCCTATCGGCTACGATCACCTGGAGAAGCGAACTGACGGGCGTGCCGACCGTCGCCACCTGGTTGTCACCTGCAAAGACCCTGACGACAGCCGCGCCGGGACTCACCGCAAAAGTGCCCTCCGCGCTAGTTGCCGCGAGGTGGTCGGCGTCGGCCGCCTTCGTCACGGTCAGTCGGCAGGTGCCCGGGTCGACCAGCGTGATCGCGCCGGTCGATGCGTCGATGGCGCAGACGGCGCCATTCAGCGATGCAAAGCTGATCGTGCCGGTGCCGCTGCCACCCGACGGCGTGGCGGCACTGACCACCGCGTCGATCGAGTCGCCAGCGGGGACGTTGATCGTCAGCGACGCCTGGGCGGCTTTGGTGGCGCTTACGGTGACCACGTTGTCTGTCGCGGCGCTGTAGTTCGCGTCCCCCGCCTGCGAGGCGGTGAGGGTGCAGTCGGTGGTGCCGCTCGTCATCGTGACGGTGCCCGTGAGGATCGAACAGCCGCCGCTGGCGATCGTGGTGACGGTCAGGCCTGACGTCGCACTCGGCGCGACGGGGAAGGTGCTGCCGAAGACCGCGGGGCTCGCGGGCTGCGCGAATGTGATCGACTGCGACGCCTTGCTCGCGTTGACGATGCGCTGGACGCCGGTGGCGGCGGAGTAGTTCGCGTCGCCGGCCTGCGATGCGTCGAGCGTGCAGTCGGTGGTGCCGCTGGCCATCGTGACGGTGCTGCCGGAGATCGAGCAGCCACCGCTTGCCAGCACCGTGACCGTGAGACCGGACGTGGCAGTCCCGGTGGCGGAGAAGGTGCTATTGAAGGCGGCGGGGCTGGTCGGCTGCGCGAACGTGATCGACTGCGACGCCTTGCTCGCGTTGACGATGCGCTGGGCGCCGGTGGCGGCGGAGTAGTTCGCGTCGCCCGCCTGGTCGGCCGTGAGCACGCACGCCGTGGTGCCGCTGATCATCGATACCGTGCCGCCCGAGATCGTGCAGCCGCTACTGGCGCTCGTCGTCACTGCAAGGCCGGAGCTGGCGGTCGGCGCGACAGTGAAGGTCGTGCCGAACGTCGCCGGGCTCGTCGGCTGGGCGAACGTGATCGACTGCGAGGCGAGGCTCGCGGTCACCGTGCGCTGCACGCTGGTCGCGGCGCTGTAGTTCGCGTCGCCGGCCTGGTCGGCCGTGAGCACGCAGGCCGTGGTGCCGCTGGTCATCGAAACCGTGGCG
>JAYTEJ010000605.1:0-4441 GCA_043735365.1 Acidobacteriota bacterium | reverse complement strand
GCGCCGGTCGGCATCATGGATCAGATGGCCTGCAGCCTCGCCGAGACCTCTACGGCGCTGTTTCTCGACACCCGCAGCCTCGCCTGGGAGCGCATTCCGCTCCCGCCGGACGGCGCCCTCGTGGTCATCGACTCCGGCATCGCCCACGACCACGCCGCCGGGGACTACCGGGTGCGCCGCGCCGAGTGCGACGCGGCGGCGCGGCGGCTGGGCGTCGCGACGCTGCGCGACGTCGAGGACTCACAGGCCGGAGCGCGGCTGCCGCCGCCGCTCAACCGGCGCGTCCGGCACGTCCTCACCGAGAACGCGCGCGTGCTGGCCGCGGTCGAGGCGCTGCGCGCCGGCGACAGCCGCCGCATCGGCAGGCTCTTTGCCGAGTCCCACGCCTCGATGCGCGACGACTTCGAAGTCTCGATCGAGGCCATCGACCGGCTCGTGGCGATCGCCTCGGCGACGCCGGGTATCCACGGCGCCCGCCTCACGGGTGGAGGATTCGGCGGGGCGGTCGTGGCGTGGGCGGACGCCGGCGCCGCGGCCCGGGCCGGCGATCAGATCGTGGCCGACTACAACCGGCACGGAGGGCGCGGCCGCCGGCTGGTGCCGGCGCCGCACCCGACGGCCCCGAGGCGGTAGAATCGCCGGGAGGTACCCGCCAGTGATCGACCCCCTGTTTCCGGCGGCCGCGCTGCTGACCGCCCTGATCGTCGGCCTGCCGTTCGCTCAGCCCCCGGCGCTCTCGCGCGACGAGCAGCGCCTCGCGGCGCTGGTCGACGACCAGCGCGACGCGGCGCTGGCGCTGCTCGAGCAGGCCGTGAACATCAACAGCGGCACGCAGAACTTCGCCGGCGTTCGTGAAGTCGGACGGCTGTTCGAGGCCGAGCTCACGGCCCTCGGGTTCACCACCCGGTGGGTGGACGGCGCCGTCTTCCAGCGCGCCGGGCACCTGGTCGCCGACCATCCCGGCCAGGGCCCGCGCATCCTGCTCATCGGCCATCTCGATACCGTCTTCGAGGCCGATTCGCCCTTCCAGAAATTCGAGCGCCTCGACGCGCGGACCGCGCGCGGACCGGGGATCATCGACATGAAGGGCGGAGACGTGGTGATGATTGCCGCGCTCAAGGCGCTCAAGGCCGCCGGCGCCCTCGACCGCATGAACCTCGTCGTCGTCATGAACGGCGACGAAGAGGCCGCCGGCCGGCCGCTCGCGGCGGCGCGCGCGGCGCTGACCGACGCCGCCAGGGGGGCGGAGATCGCGATTGGCTTCGAGGACGGCCCGGCCGATCCGAAGCTGGCGGTGACCGCCAGGCGCGGGACCACCGAGTGGCGACTGACCGTGACCGGCACCGCCGCCCATTCCTCGCAGGTGTTCCGTGAGGACATCGGCTACGGAGCCATCTACGAGCTGGCGCGGGTGATCAACGGCTTCCGCGAAAAGCTGGCGGGGGAGGCGCACCTGACGTTCAACCCCGGCGTGCTGCTGGGGGGGACGACGGTCGAGTTCGACCAGGTGCCGAGCCGCGGCTCGGCCTTCGGGAAGAGCAACGTCATCGCCGAGCGGGCGGTCGCGGCCGGCGATCTGCGGGCGCTGTCCGCCGAGCAGTTCCAGCAGGCGCGGCAGGTGATGGAACGCATTGCCGCGGCGTCGCTGCCGCATACGCAGTCGACGATCACCTTCGACGAAGGCTATCCGCCGATGGCGCCGACCGAAGGCAACGCCCGGCTGCTGGCGATGTACGACAAGGCCAGCCGCGACCTCGACTTCGGCAGCGTCACCGCCGTCAGCCCCGACCGCGCCGGCGCCGCGGACGTCTCGTTCGTCGCCGGCACGATCGGGACCATCATCGACGGCGTCGGTCTGATGGGCAAAGGCGACCACACCGTCGGCGAGACCGCGGATCTCACCACGCTGCCGTCCCAGACCAAGCGGATGGCGCTGCTGCTCCACAGAATCCAGCAGGCGGGAGGCGTGCGCTGACGGCCGCGTGCGCCGCAACCGGCCGCCGCGCCTGCCGCCAGCTCAGGATGATTTGAGCAGCACCGCCCGTACGTACAGCAGCTCGAAGCCCTGGCGCTGGACGTTTTCCTGCGACTTCGATCCGGGCGCGGTCGTCACCACCGCGAGGTCGCAGCCGGCCGCGGCGGCGCGCGCCAGCCTTTCGCGCAGGAGCGTCGTCTGGACACCCCGTCGCCGGTGGGCCGGCAGTGTCGCCGCGCCGCAGAGCTGGGCGATGCCGGCGTCGATCCGCATGCTCGCCCCTCCCGCCGGGTCACCCTCGCGCCTGGCCAGATACTGGGAGAATCCCGGCATCCGCGACAGGTCACCGAAAATGTTGTCGAGGTCCCGCCGGTCCGTCGTCTCGGTGGCCGGCGGTCCATCGAATACGTCCGGATGCAGGAAGCCGGTGGCCACGACAGTCAGCCATGTATCGGCGTCTGCGGCGCCGGTCTGGCTGACGACGATCGACGGGTCGGGCGCCATCACCGCGTCGGTGTCCGTGGGCAGCCGGCGTCCGAGCACGTTCTCGAATCCCGAGAGAACGTAGCCACGGGCAGAGAGGAGCATGCCCGCCTCTGGAGCGGCGAGCGACGACAGCTCGACCCGGACCGCGGCGCCGGCGCGGGCAAAGATCTCCTCGACGGCCGCGATCGCCTCCTCATCGAGCGGAGCGAAACCCAGCCCGGCCACCTTCGTCCACGGCACGCCTGGCCCGGCCATGACCGCGACCCCTCCGCCGACGGGAGTGACGGAGACTCCCTCGGGTCCGACACGCCGCTGGATCGCGTCACCGATCCCGGACATGAGCGAGGCTTCGGCGTGTTCAATCCGCGCCGCCACGGAGGCCGGGACATACAGCATTTGCGGCATTCTGGCACAGTCGGGCCCGCGGGCACGATTCCCGCATGAGGCCATCGAAGGGAGCCGCGGTAAGGCTCCGGCTCGCCAATAAGAGGAGCTGGATGCGGGTAAGATGAGTTGGAAATGAGGAGATCTAGCATGCGAGTATCCGCTTTGACGACGCTGACCACGGCGGCGGTGTTGACGGCCCAGGTGGCGTGGGCGCAGACCACCATCACGGCGCCCAAGAACAAGTATTCGCCGAAGCAGGATGTCCAGCTGGGTCAGGAGGCGGCGGCACAGGTCGAGCAGCAGCTCCCGATTTTGCGCGACGACAACGTCACGTCCTATGTCCAGGAGATCGGGCGGCGCCTGGCTGACTCGATTCCTGCCGTCCAGCGGCACCCCGAGTTCCACTACACCTTCAAGGTCGTCAACGTGAAGGAGATCAATGCCTTCGCGCTGCCGGGCGGGCCGATGTACGTCAATCGCGGGATGATCGAAGCTGCCAAGACGGAGGGGGAGGTCGTCGGCGTGATTGCGCACGAGATGAGCCACGTCGCGCTGCGCCACGGCACCGCGCAGGCGACCAAGGCGACGAAATACGAGATGGGCACGATTGCCGGGGCGGTCCTCGGGGCGATTGTCGGCGGCCGTACCGGCAGCATCATCGCGCAGGGCACGCAGTTCGGGCTCGGCACTGCGTTCCTGAGGTTCAGCCGCGAGTACGAGCGCCAGGCCGACATCGAAGGCGCGCAGATCATGGCCAGGGCCGGCTACGACCCGCGCGACATGGCCAACATGTTCAAGACCATCGAGGCGCAGGGGGGCTCGGGCGGCCCGCAGTGGATGAGCGATCATCCCAATCCGGGCGACCGCTACACCTACATCAACAAGGAGGCGCAGTCGCTCCGCGTGCAGAACGCGGTGCACGATACCGGCGCGTTCCGCAGCGTCCAGGCTCGGCTCAACCAGATGTCGCCGGCGCCGTCCACGGAGCAGGCGACCAAGAACGGCGGCGGCAACGGCAATCCTGGGCGGGCCGGCGGCGCTCCGGTCACCGGCAACGTGGCGCGTCCGGCGTCCGGCTTCAAGTCCTACACCGAGGGCAATCTCTTCAAGATCAGCGTCCCCTCGAATTGGCGGGAGCTGCCGGGCAACAACTCGGTGACCTTCGCGCCGGAGGGCGCCTACGGGACGGCCAACCAGCAGAGCGTCTTCACCCACGGCGCCGAAGTGGGGCTGGCGCGCAACGAGACCCACGATCTCAAGACCGCGACCGACGAGCTGGTGCAGTCGCTGGCGCAGTCGAACCCGCGCCTGAAGCAGTCGTCCGACTACAGCCGGGCGTCGGTCGGCAGCCGCGACGGCCTGAGCATCACGCTCAGCAACGTCTCGGAGGCCACCGGCAAGGACGAGCGGGTCAAACTGTTCACCGCGCTGATGCAGGACGGGACGCTGTTCTACATGATTGGGGTCGCGCCGAGCAGCGAGTTCGGCGTCTACGAACCGGTACTGCGCAAGGTCGCCAGCTCGATTCAGTTTGGCCGCTAGGCTGATGTGGAATGACCCTCTGTCAAGCCCACCCATCCTGCGGGTAGTGGT
>JAYTEJ010000604.1:0-2085 GCA_043735365.1 Acidobacteriota bacterium | reverse complement strand
GCGGTGAGGTCGAAGCCGCGGCGCCCCACGAGCGGGGTCGTCACGGCCACCGGCGTGGCGGTGGAGGCGGCCGACGCGAAAGTCGATGCAGCGACGTCGGTGGACGCCGAGGTCGAGGCCGCGGTGGCAGCGGCGCCGTTCGCAACCGTGAAGTAGCGGCTGCCGACGCCCGCCGTGCCGCCCGCGTTGTCGGTGACCGCCCAGGCGATGGTGTGGACGCCGTTGGTCAGCGTCCGGGTGTCGAAGGTGAAGACCCCGAGGGCGGTGTTGATGCCCGTGTACTGGGCCAACGGGAAGTACCCCGACAGGTCGGAGCGCGATGTCCACCCGCTGGGGCTGCCGACTTTCACGCCGTCGATGACCACCTGCACGGTGCCGCCGCCGGTCGGATCCGCGCGCCGGGTTCCGGGCGCCAGCACCCAGCCGAAATTGTTGATTACGCCGGCAACCGTCTGCCCCTGCGAGGGTGTGTCGATGGCACCGAAGGGCATGGTCGCGCTGGCGTTGCTGACGGTAATCGCCTTGGTGCCGAGCGGCGTCGAGTGGCCGTCGCCGTCGTCGGCGTAGGCGTAGATGGTGAACGTCCCGTTGCCGAGATTCGGGAGGAAGTTCGTGAGCATCAGATAGCCCCAGCCGGCGTAATCGCGTCCGGGGTAGGTCGAATACTGGGCGGCGATGTCGGGACGAGCGCCCGGCACCAGCGTCGCGTCGCCGATTGGGACGAGCACGCCGGGGGTCTCGCCGGTGACCGGGGCGCGCAGGATGCGGACCTTGGAGACGCCGTTATCATCCAGCGCCCAGCCGGTGACGGCGATGGACCCGGTGATGCCGGCGGAGTTGTTGGTCGGGGTATCGAAGCTGCCGAACGGCGGCACCGTGGTGGCGAGCGGAGCCCTGCCGGAAACCTCGTTCGACGGCAGGCTCTTCACGCCTGCGGCGGTGTACGCCTGGACGCGGAAGTAGTAGGTCTTGCCTGCCGTGGCCGAGGTGAAGGTCCACGAGGTCTGGCTGCCGACGTCGAAGGTCTGGTCGGTGCCGCCGGCAACCGACCCGACCTGGACCGTGTAGCCGCTGACTTCAGGCTCGACGTTGGGGTCCCAGGCCAGCGCAATGGAGGCGGCCGAGACAGTCGTCCCGAACAGCAGCAGCATCAGCACGGCGGTGACCAGCAAGCGTAATCTTGACATAGAGCTCCTTGACCCGATGGGCGTAACCGGGAAAGGGCAACGCCTGTGCCGCGGGGGTGTGGAGTCGAAATGGACAAAAACTGGCCTGAATCAGCGAAGTCTGCTGATGGGCGGCAGGGGACCGAGCGGTGGGAGCTTACAGAACTGAGGGGGGGATCTCAGATGCTTCCGGTGAGCCGTACACGAAAAAGGGGCCGCCGGTGCGGCCCCTTGAAAGTGTGCGGAATCCGATCAGAGGACCCGGATTCGGACCAGGACCGAGTTGTTGAACGATCCAATCACGCTGCTCCGGGCGAAGACCACGAGGTTGTAATCGCCTCGCGGCAGCGTGCCGTTGACGTTGAGGTCGAAGCCGCTGCTGGAGAAGCGCGACGACCCAAAGGCGGCGCCAACGTCCGGGCGGAACGTGCCCAGGTTCGCGGAGCCCACGAAGAGCGGATCCCCGCCGGCCACGGGATATGCCCAGATGTCCACGGCATCGACCCCGGTGCCCGCGGACGACGCGGCGTCGAGCGCCCATCCGGCGACCCGGAAATTCTGTGAGATCGACTGGCCGGGCCCGGGCAGGTCCACCGCCATGCGCGGCAGCGACTGGGGCGCCAGCACCGTGATCCGCACCGACTGCGAGTTGTTGAACGAGTAGCTGACCGTGCTGTGCGCGTAGACGATCATGTCGTAGGTGCCGCCCGGCAGCGTACCGGACAGCGAATAGCCGCTGGGATTGAAGCGGGTGCTGCCAAACGCCGCGCCGACGTCTGGGCGATCGACCGCGAGTGTCGCGACGCCGACGAAGGTCGGGGCCGCGCCGGTGGTGGGAAAGGCCCAGACCTGGACCGAATCGATCCCCGTGCCCGAAGGTGATCCTAGGTCGAGCGCCCAGCCGCCCACCGAGAAGGTG
>JAYTEJ010000603.1:0-3614 GCA_043735365.1 Acidobacteriota bacterium | reverse complement strand
CCCAGGGACAACGAGAAGGACCTGGCGGACATTCCGAAGAACGTCCTCGACACGCTCGACATCTACATGGTCGACATGATGGACGAGGTGCTGAAAATCGCGCTCATCGGCCCGCTGCCGGTGATCGCTCCAGCCGATGCGGCCGTTCAGCCCGCCGTCAAGGACGAAACGATCACGCATTGAGTATTGAGACTTCTTAGCGCCGACTTCGTCACGAGCGCGGCCCCTGCGGCAGGGGCAGGGCACGGCGCTCGCAGTTCGGGCGTCCCCGGGGACGGCCTCGGCCAGATCGCGCTGGCGGGACGCTCGAATGTCGGCAAGTCGACGCTGCTGAATGCGCTGGTCCGCCGCAAGCTGGCGCGCACCAGCGCGGCGCCCGGCAAGACCCGGCTGGCGAACATCTTCCGCCTCGCGGTGGAGGGGGGCACAGGCGGTCCCGGCCGCTGGAGCCTCTACCTGGTGGACCTCCCGGGCTACGGCTACGCCCGCGGCGGCGACGATTCCGCCAGGGAGCTGGCCGCGGTAGCGGCGAACTATTTCGCCAGCGCCGCCGATCCGGCGGCCGCTGTCGGCCCCCGCGGCACGCTGCTGCTGGTCGACTCCCGGCACCCGGGTCTGGACTCCGACACGCAGGCGCACCGCTGGCTCGCGACCGTCGGCACCGCGCCGCACATTGTGGCGACGAAGATCGACAAGCTGACGCGCAACGAGCGGGGGCGAAACCTCCGCGAGCTGGAACGGATATTTGGAAGCCCGCCCCTGCCGGTCTCGGCCACGGGCGGCGAAGGACTGGATGAACTGTGGAGACTGATAGCAAGACTGGCGCGGCCAGGGGACAACAGCCGATGACGACAGACAAGGCCGCTTCGGCGGCAGCCGCACCCGCGGCGCCCTCGGCGCCCGCGGCACCCGCGGCGGAAGCGCCGGCGGTCGTGGAGCTCTCGACGCTCAAGGACATGAGCGTCACCGAGCTCACCAAGGTCGCCAAGCAGCTCGACGTGGCGGGCGCCACCGGGATGCGGAAGCAGGAGCTGATCTTCGAGATCCTCAAGAGCCGCGCCGAAAAGAGCGGCCTGCTCTTCTCGGAAGGGGTCCTCGAGACGCTGCCCGACGGCTTCGGCTTCCTCCGCGCTCCCGACTACAACTATCTCCCCGGCCCCGACGACATCTACGTCTCCCCTTCGCAGATCCGGAAGTTCGACCTCCACACCGGCGACACGGTGTCGGGCCAGATCCGGCCGCCGAAGGAAGGCGAGCGCTACTTCGCGCTGATCAAGGTCGAGGCGATCAACTTCGAGCCGCCCGACCGCGGCCGCGAGAAGATCTTCTTCGAGAACCTGACGCCGCTCTACCCGCAGAACCGCATCAACCTCGAGACCGCCCCCGACAACCTCTCCGCCCGGGTCATGGACCTGATGGTCCCGATTGGCAAGGGGCAGCGCGGCCTGATCGTCGCGCCGCCGCGCACCGGCAAGACGATGCTGCTGCAGAACATCGCCAACAGCATCACCACCAACCATCCCGAGGTCTACCTCATCGTCCTGCTCATCGACGAGCGGCCCGAAGAGGTCACCGACATGCAGCGCTCGGTCAAGGGGGAGGTCATCTCCTCGACCTTCGACGAGCCCGCGACCCGGCACGTCCAGGTGGCCGAGATGGTCATCGAAAAAGCCAAGCGGCTGGTCGAGCACAAGAAGGACGTCGTCATCCTGCTCGACTCCGTCACCCGGCTGGCGCGCGCCTACAACAGCATCGTCCCGCCCTCGGGCAAGGTGCTGTCGGGCGGCGTCGACAGCAACGCCCTGCAGCGCCCGAAGCGGTTCTTCGGCGCGGCCCGGAACATCGAGGAGGGGGGCTCGCTGACGATCGTGGCGACGGCGCTCATCGACACCGGATCGCGCATGGACGAAGTGATCTTCGAGGAGTTCAAGGGCACTGGCAACCTCGAAATCCACCTCGACCGCAAGCTGGCCGACCGGCGGGTGTTCCCGGCGATCGACATCCAGCGCAGCGGCACGCGAAAGGAAGAGCTCCTCATCCCGAAGGAGGACCTCAATCGTGTATGGGTGCTTCGCAAGGTGCTGACGCCGCTGTCGCCGGTCGAGGCGATGGAACTGCTGCTGTCGAAGATGGGCAAGACCAAGAACAACGCCGAGTTCCTCGGGTCGATGGCGAACGGAGGACGGTAAACAGGGGTTCCACGGGGTTCCACGAGGTTCTACGGGGTTCTGCAGGGTTCGGTTCTAACGGGGTTCGGTTTTACGGGGTTCGGTTCTACGGGGTTCTGCAGGGTTCGGTTCTTCGGGGTTCTACGGGGTTCCGCAGGGTTCGTCCCCACCGAGTTCTCTGGAGTTCTGGGTCGGCGGGGTCTGCGGGGTTCGGATCAGGTCGCTCGTGTTGTTCATCCGCTCGGTTGGCTCTGTTCTCACCCAGGCGCCGCGCGTTCGCGCTCAGGGGTGCATGGTTGGATAAGAAAGACGTCATTCAGGCCTGGGGCCGGATCCTCTCCGGCTACCGTCCGAACCTCTCCATCGAAATCACACGCGAGTGCCCGCTTCGCTGTCCCGGCTGCTACGCTTACGGCGACGAGCACCTCGGCGGCGGCGTCGTCCTGCGGCAGCTGGCCGACTTCAAGGGGCAGGCGCTGATCGACGGAATCGTCAATCTGGTGAAGGCGCGCAAGCCGCTGCACCTGTCGATCGTCGGCGGCGAGCCGCTGGTGCGCTTCCGCGAGCTCGATGTCGTGCTGCCGCAACTGGCGGAGCTCGGGGTGCACACCCAGGTCGTGACCAGCGCGGTGCGGCCGATTCCGGCGGCGTGGGCGCACATCCCGAAGGTCCAGGTGGTGGTCTCGATCGACGGCCTGCAGCCGGAACACGACCTCCGCCGCACTCCCGCCACCTACGATCGCATCATCAAACACATCGCCGGACAGCAGATTACCGTGCACTGCACGCTGACGCGCCAGCAGGCGCGGCCCGGTTACGTCACCGAGTTCACCCGCATCTGGGCCGCGAATCGCGACGTGCGGCGGATCTGGTTCAGCCTTTACACCCCGCAGATCGGCGAGGAATCGGCCGAGCGCCTCCGCCCCGAAGACCGCGCCCTGTTCGTCGAGGAGATCACCGCGCTCTACGCCACCGAGCCCAAACTGAGCGACATGCGGCCTGCCGTCGTGCGCGGCTATCTCGATCCGCCGGCCAGCCCCGACGCCTGCATCTTCTCGCAGACCACCGAGTGCGTGTCGGCGGACCTGCAACAGCCGATCTACCCCTGCCAGTTCGGCGGCAATCCGGACTGCAGCCAGTGCGGCTGCATGGCCTCGGTCGGGCTCGCAGCGGTCGGCGACTACCGCCTCGGCGGCGTCGTCCCGGTGAAGGCCATCTTCTCCGGTTCGCTGGCCGTCGGCCGCGCCGCCAGACGGGTTCGCGAAAGAGTCGCTTGAAGAAGGGTTCCTCGGGGTTCCGCAGGGTTCTACGAGGTCGGGCGCGGCCTGCTCCAGCGTCCGCAGCCCGGCGCGTGCTAGTCGCGGCCGAAGACGCGGCGGACGTTGAGGCCGACCTTGGGATCCTTACGCGTGCCGCGGACCTTGATCGGAATCACGGCGCCGGCGC
>JAYTEJ010000602.1:0-2484 GCA_043735365.1 Acidobacteriota bacterium | reverse complement strand
CCATCGGCAACGACGTGACCATCGGCCACGGCGTCATCGTCCACGGCTGCACGCTCGGCGACCGCATCCTGGTCGGGATGGGGGCGATTTTGCTGAACGGCGTCGAGGTCGGCGAGGACTCGATCGTCGCCGCCGGCACGCTGCTGCCGGAGAACGCGCGCATTCCGCCGCGGTCGCTGGTGATGGGCAGCCCCGGCAAGGTGCGGCGGGCGCTCAGCGACGACGATGTGGCGTCGATTCGCGACTATGCCGAGCGCTATGTCGGCTACCGGCTGGATTACATGGACGGCGCCGGCGCCGCGCCGGAGCGCTGATGGCCGCCGACGCCGCTGCCGGTGGACGCGTCGCCGCGCGTCCCGCGCGCGGCATGCGCGATTTCCTGCCCGAAGACGTCCGCCGGCGCGAGTACGTGATCGGCGTCATTGCTGACGTCTACCGCCGCTACGGGTTCGAACCGCTCGAGACCCCGGCGCTCGAGAACATCGAGACGCTGACCGGGAAGTACGGCGAAGAAGGCAGCCAGTTGATGTTCAAAGTGCTGCGCCGCGGCGCGCACGAGGCCTCTGGCGAGACCGACCTGGCGCTGCGCTACGACCTGACCGTGCCGCTGGCGCGGGTGGTCGCGGAATACCGCGGCAAGCTGCCGAAGTTCTTCAAGCGCTACCAGATTCAGCCGGTCTGGCGGGCCGATCGACCGGCGCGGGGACGCTTCCGCGAGTTCTATCAGTGCGACGTCGATGCCATCGGGTCGCGCTCGATGGTGGTCGAGACGGAGTTGTGCGCCGCGGTCAGCGACGTCCTGCTGGCGCTCGGGTTCGACGACTTCATCATCAGGCTGAACCACCGGGCCGTGCTGACGGGCCTGCTCAATGCGTGCGGCGTCGGACCGGACCAGCACGGTGCGGCGCTCGTGGCGCTGGACAAGATGGACAAGATTGGCCCGGAGGGCGTGCAGCAGGAACTGGCACAGCGGGGCATTCTCACGCCAAGCCTGGCCGCAACGTTTGCGGGGCTGACGTCCCTCCACCACGGTCAGCTCGACCGTCCGGCTGCAAACGCTGCAACCGCCGCGAAACTTCTCGAGTTGGTACACGGCGAGGATAGCGCGGTGCTCGGGGTTTCCCAGTTGAAGGAGATCCTTCGGCTGGCGGAAGGCACGAGTGCCAGGGCCCGCATCAAGCTTGATACCACCCTCGCCCGCGGCCTCTCCTACTACACCGGCGCGATCATGGAAGTGGCGGTGAACGATCTGGCCGGCAGTCTCGGCGGCGGCGGCCGCTACGACGGCCTGGTCGGGATGTTCCTCGGCGAGGACGTTCCGGCGGCCGGCTTTTCGCTCGGGCTCGAGCGGATTCTCGTGGTGATGGCGGAGCGGAAGATGTTTCCGGCGTCGGTCGCCGCGGCCCCGGCCGATCTGCTGGTGACGCTGTTCGACGACGGCGCGGTGGCGGCGGCGCTGGCGCTGGCGGCGGATTTGCGCGGCGAGGGGCTGCGGGTCGAGGTCTATCCCGAACCGGACAAGCTCGGCAAGCAGATGAAGTACGCGGATGCGCGGAAGATTCCCTGCGCCGCCATTCTCGGGGCGGACGAGATCGCGCGCGGCGAGGTCGGCATCAAGGTGCTCGCGACCGGCGTCCAGACCTCGGTCGCCCGGGCCCTGGTGGCCGCTCATGTCCACAGTGTGAAGAACGCCGGCGCCGCCGCTGCCGGATCCCGGCCGTCGAAGTAGATCATGAACATAGAACCGCTCGGTACCCTGGCACGAACCCACACCTGCGGCGAGCTGCGCGCCGGCGACGTCGGCCGCGAGGTCGTGCTGCTTGGCTGGGTCCACCGCGTTCGCGACCTCGGCTCGCTGGTGTTCATCGACCTGCGCGACCGCCACGGCGTCACTCAGGTGGTCGCCCGCGCCGACGAGGCGCTGATTGCCGACGCCAAGCGGCTGCGGTCCGAGTACGTGGTCGCGGTCATGGGGCGGGTCGAGGATCGCGCCGCCGAGACGGTCAACCCCAAGATCGCCACCGGCGGCATCGAGGTCACGGCCTCCGGCTTCCGACTGCTCAACGAGGCGAAGACGCCGCCGTTCATGATCGCCGACGAGATCGAGGTCACCGAAGAGACCCGGCTCAAGCACCGCTTCATCGATCTGCGCCGGCCGCGGATGCAGCGCAACATGATCATGCGCCACCGCGCCACCATGGCGATCCGTCAGTATTTCGACGAGCAGGGGTTCCTCGAGATCGAGACGCCGATGCTGGCCAAGTCGACCCCGGAAGGGGCCCGCGACTACCTGGTGCCGAGCCGGGTCCATCCCGGAGAGTTCTACGCGCTGCCGCAGTCGCCGCAGATCTTCAAGCAGATCCTGATGATTGCCGGGATGGATCGCTACTTCCAGATCGCGCGCTGCTTCCGCGACGAGGACCTGCGCGCCGATCGCCAGCCCGAGTTCACCCAGGTCGATCTCGAGATGTCGTTCGCCACCGA